>JBEIDK010000065.1:0-16327 GCA_040383485.1 Flavobacteriales bacterium | reverse complement strand
TATCTAAAGAACTTGACAATTACATAAATGGATATGCAAGTGAAGCGGGTCCAGTTGATGGACAAATGACACGCTACACAAAGCAGATTACAACCGATGCAATTAACCAATACACCGCAACAATAAACGATTTAACAAGTAGTGATTTGGGTTGGGATTGGTTCAAGTATGTAGGTAGCAACATCAAGACATCAAGAACTTTCTGTATTGCCTTGACTGAAAAGAAATATTATCACCGTTCAGAGTTAGCGCAAATCATTAAAGGCAACTTTACTGAGTTTAAGCAGATGAAAGGCGAAATATACGACAAAACAAAGCTACCACAAGGGATGTATGACGATACTAACACAAGTAATTTTCAAGTTTATAGGGGTGGTTATAATTGTGGCCATCAAGCATATCCAATTCCAAATAGTAGTGTTCCAAAAAATTTATTAAAATTGTTTTTGTAATTAAAAAAATAGTATATTTGCAGCATGGAAAATTTAAAAGTTTTAAAAATAACTAAGCACTCAGGAACAAAAAAAGAAAATATTTCTTATGTTCCGCTGAATAAAATTAACCTACAATTTCACAATGAATTTAAGCGTTCATTGAGTGAAGAAAAGCGCGAAAAGTATTTAGTTGAAGAGGTTACTTTAAGTGTTGAGGAAGCGGCTGAGTTAGGCTTTTCGGAAGCTATTCAAGTGCTTAACCCTCACAAGGCATCACAAACTAAAAAAGAAACTGGCAACATCAATGAAATGTTGATGAAACAAAACCAAGAGTTAATGGAACGGTTAGCAGTTTTGGAATCTAAAACAGAAACTAAAAAGAAATAATCATGGCAAGAGGTAGAGGTTGCACAGGTTGCGGAGGTACAAAAAAATAATTAATTTTCATAAAATATGAAGGCAGGAGATTTATTCAATAACTTATTAAAGTCGGCAGCATTCGACACAACGGACAAAGCATTTATTGACGTGTTAAGCAAAGCAGAATTTGCAAACACTGAAATACCAGAAAGCATTGTTAGTGCATTAACTAACAACCTTATGACTTTAGAAGTTGCAAAGAACAACCCATTGTTAAAAAAGCATTACTACGGTAACGCTTTACAACCTATTAATGAAGGTATTGAAAAGCTACTTACTCAATTTGGAATTGATGAAGCCACACGCCAAGAATTAATATCAGACCCTAACACATACGCGAAGTACGAAAAGGCAGTAAATAAAATTGCTGAGTTAAAAGAAAAGTCTGCAGGTGCAGGAAACAAATCTGACAAAGCAGAATACGAAAAGCAAATTGTTGAGTTAAATCAAAAGATTGCTAACTCGGTAAAAGAAACACAATTAAAAATTGCTGAAGTAACGAACAGCTATGAAAACAAAATAATGGATATGGGCATTAACTACACGTTAAGTTCAAAACCATTGCCAGGACAATTTGACCGCGATGTAGAAGTAAGTATTGCACGTCAATTTGTAGATAAAAAACTATCGGCTTTAAATGCTATTTTGGTAAACGAAAATGGTACTTTAGTATTGAAGCAAAAAGCAAATCCAGAGATGAGCCTTTTTGTAGATAACAAGCCTTTATCATTCGATGCTCTCACAGACATGGCATTAGCCGAAAATAAATTTATAAAAGTATCACAACCAAATAATAATGGTGGTGGTAGTGGATTCAATCCGACACCTAATAGAGGCGCACAAGCCCCTATACAGAATCAAACTGCCCAATCCGCTATTAGTAATTTAGATATTGCTTTAGAAGGACTGGTGTAGCTTAAATACTACTAACAATGGCTTTAGGTTATTGCCCAGCAGTCCTTATGCACATGAAAGATGTGATAGGACAAAATGCACCTGAACATAAAATTACTGCTTCAGGTTTCTTAAAAGCAGGTCTTGAAAAAGGCGCAAATGCACAACCAATTCAAGATGCTTTAAGTCTTGCTAACACAGCAGGACACATCAAAGACTTACGTCTTAAATACTACAACCGTACTACTCCTTCACAAATGGCCACAAGCGATAATTGTGATATTGACTTAGTGCAAGCATATTCAGAGGTTACTATTGATACTACTTCAATAGTAAAATTTGGATTGCACTTTGACGATGCCACAATCGCTAAATATTGTGATGAGGCAAGTCGTACAGTTGCTATTGGCGCAGCTCCAACACCATTTATGCAAGAGCACCTTGCAGGATTGATGGCTGCAATGAACGGATTTGTAAGTAAAATAGACCAAACATTATTGGGTCAAGTTACTTGGGGTAAAAACGCTGTTACAGGCGAAAATACCGCAGTATCTGTAAACTTCAATGATGATTCAACGGTTAACTTATTTACTGAGGGTTACACTAAATTACTTGCTGATTATGCTTCCAATGAAGGCCAAGGAACGCCAATCGTTGTTGGTGGTGGTTTAGTAAACGCTGCAATGATTCAATCAAAAATACCTGCATTAACTCAATACTCACCACTTAACAATGGTGCTGCTGCTAATGCTTTTGATTACTACCATGATATTAACTCTCAAACAACTTGGGGTTCTAATCAGTTTGGTGTATTCATGCCAGGTACTTTTGGAATTGTTGAACTTGACCGTTACAGAGGATTCCGCGCTAAGAAGTTAGGTACTTCTACATTCTGGAATATGGCTGTTCCATTGAATATGCCAGGTGCTGATGGATTGTTGCAAATGTTGTATATTGATTTCCAATTAAAAGAAATTGATTGCCCACAAGAAGCAACCGTTGGTTATGAAACAGAAACTTTAGGTGCTGGTTACTCGTTAATCATGTCTAAGCGTTTTGCTTTATGGCAAGTACCATCTGATGCGTTCCAATCAGGAGACCGCTTAACAGGCAACAATGGTGCGTTACGTTACACAGCAACAAATTCATAATGAGTTGTTTTAACGGAATAGTATCATTAAAAGGATGTTCTGTTGCAGAAACTCCAGGGAGTGTCTATTCATTGAATAGCCTCCCTGGTATTTCTTTACAAGCCTTTGAAAATATTGCAGGTGCTGAGCAAAAGAATTATCTAGGTGTTTGGGATAATATCAACGAAAGAGCCGAAGCGCGAATAAAAAATAGTGTACTAAGCTACATGGCTACAAAGTACAATATTAAGCGAGTAAGCAGAACCGTTGACACCTATAACATTGAAACAACTCCACAATTAGCAAGTGATATTTTTCAAGGTATAGTAATAAATAATTCATGGGATTGGGTTAATGGATATGTAAAAAGTCCATTTCAAAATATTAGCATTGATAAAATACGTTTGTTTTGGGACGTTACTTCTACTTCAGTAAGTGTAAGTATTCAATTTATAAATTACATTACTAAAGAGGTGTTTTTTACTAAGGTTGTTGCTACTAATACATTGGTTGCAGGTTGGAATGAAATCTCAATATTAAAAACTTTTGATGCTCCTATTTTAGGCATTGGATTTAATACACGCGACTTTAAAACAGTAACATACGATAGCAACCAAGCATCAAATTGGTACTCTGATTGCATTTGTGCATGTTACGATTGGAATAATTGCGGATATATAAAAGGATTTGTTTCAAGTACTGCAAATAAAGATGGGCAGTTAACCTATCAACAAGACATTGTAGGCTTACAAGCTGTTATTACAATGGGTTGTTCTTATGATGCTGCCTTATGTACAAATAGATTGCTATTTTCTGAGGCTTTTTGGTACTTGTTAGGCTCTGAATTTATGACTGAGGCTATTTATTCATCGCGTATTAATTTTATGACTACGGTGAAAAAAGAAGAGGCGGTTGAATTAAAGGCGTTATATGATACTCAGTTTGAACAAGCATTAAAAAACGCTTTGGATGGACTGAGATTTGAATGTGATGAGTGCCTACAGTGTAATCCGTTGGTGCAAACATTTTCACAACTACCATAATGGATATAACTAGCAACATATTAGATGTAATTGTTGACTTAGGTATTAAATTTAAGGAGTTAGGCAATCCAGAAACAGTAAGCAGAGCAAGTGCAATGGCAGTGATGCCAGAGTTAAGAGAAAGAATACATGTGCAAGGTGAGAAAAGTGATGGTAGTAAGATTGGCGAGTACTCTAATGCCTATTTAAGAATAAGGCAAAAAAAGTACAATAGGACCAGTGACAAAACGGTTATTGCATCATTGACAAGGCAACTTGAAAATAGTTATGTTTTAAGTGCTGATGAAAAAGGATATAATATTGGGGTCGCAACACCACTATCTGATGAAAAAATACAATGGTTAACTGATAAATATGGTATTGTTTGGCAGTTAACAGAAAGCGAAAAACAAATAGCATTAAACGCTGCTATTCAACAAACAAATAAAATATTAAGTGAACCTTAAAGGAATAATACAATCAATAGACAATAGCTTAAAAGCTAAGTTAGTAGCAAGTAATTTGTTACCGATACATGCTTTTGGTTTGGCTTCACGATACTATGAAAAAGAACAATATTTCCCTGGTGTTATTTCTGACAATGGCGAAATAACAAATTGTTTTCTTGATGATAATTACAGCGTTAGTTGGTATCACAGAAACGAAAAGGGAACTTACAGTACAATAGAAAACAATTATGGTAACGATTTAAACAAGGTTGAAGAAGAGAATGATATTAGCCTTGTAATTTTTACCAATACAAAAAAAATAAAACTTTCAACGGAGGTGCTAAAGGATATATTTACCAATTCTTTGCCGAGCGTATTAAGTAAGTCGACATGTGAGAGTTTAGACATATTTGATTGCAGGATAGAATTACAATCTCATGAGTTAGATAGTAATTTAGTATTCAAAAGTGAAAGCAACAACGACAATGTGAGAGTTGGCGTTGAGCATGGATTAATTTTAATCCGATACACAGTCAAGAGCACCTATCGCAGAGGGTGTGCAGTTATTTGCGAATGTAATTAAACTAATATGTCAGTTTATTATCCAAGCGGTTGTGATGAGGATATACCTCAACATGATTGCAACGTATGTACTATTGAACTTGCACGTGTAAGAAGCGCGGCCTTTATCAATAAGCAATATTACGCTACATTAATGACCGACCCTGAAAGTGCTGCTATTTGGAACGCTGGTATTGCTAGTGGAGATATTTTTGTATATCCACAAACACAAGGCGAATTTGATGGTGGCACTCCAAACATGGGACCAGGTTATGGCGACACTGAAGAAAATCTAAATTCATATACTTTCAATTTAATGTTTAAAGACCCTAACTATGTTGGGAATCGTAACCATTGGAACGGAATAAAAGGAAGCAGAAATTTTCACGTAGCATTCAGAAGTGAAACAGTATTGAGAATATCAGACGTACCTTGTACGGTAGTTCCAACAAATCCAATAGCTAATGATTTAAAGGCTGAGGTTGTTTGGGATGCTGCTGCAAAGTGGACATCTGGAAATTTTCCAACTGAATACACAACTCCTGATGGGGTGTTTGAATGTGTGGCAGTAGTATAAATTTAAAATAGCAGTCCCGTAAGATTGCTATTTTTTAACTTTAAATTATGAATTATTATCCTAGCGGTTGCGATACAATAGATTTTAATGATTGTAATGTTTGCGTTACAGAAAATGGTCGTGTGCGTAAGGTTGCTTTAATTCATAAAAATTACTTTCAAACAATTATTGCAGACCCTGAGAATGTAAATAATTGGCTTAGTGGCATAAGTACAAATAAAATAATTATTTACCCTGAAACAAATGGTGAGTTTGATGGAGGCGTGGCGAAGATGGGATTTGGTTTTGCTACTGCTTCAGAAACATTAATAGCTTATAATTTTGGTGTAAACATAACAGAACCAAACTATCAAGGAAATAGAAACCATTGGAATAAACTTGCAGGTTCAAGAAATTACTACTTAGCTTTTTGCAGTGAAAATATAATGAATATTACTACGAAAGTTTGTAATATTGTACCGACAAATAAAATTGATAATGAATTAAAAGCGGAGGTTACATGGGCTGTTCAATTAAAGTGGGCAGACTTTGAAATTCCAACTCAACATAATATACCTGATGGAGTGTTCCAATGTGGAAACTACCCATCAACAACAAGAATTTTTGATTTTACCTTTGATAATACTTTTAACTAATGGCACAAAAAACAAGGGCTAATCTAACAACCCAAGCGAATATAATAAAAAACGAAACTGCAACTGCGGCAAATACAGCTACTAGAGTTGGCACGATGCACGTTGATAGTATTGATAGTGATGTAAATTGGTTAAGCGACGTTGTAACAGACTTAACAAGCAATTCAGATTTAAAAGTACCAACGGTTAAGGCGGTGGTGGATGGTGTAGTTAATTCACTTACTGCAGGAACAAATATATCATTAACAGGTACAGCAACAGTACCGATTATAAACTCACTAGCAGATAGATATAAGACAAGTTCGGTAACAAGCAATAGTATAAGCAATGGCGCAAAAACATTTACCGTTGATGCTAACTTAGCTTATATTCCACTTCAAGAAGTATTGATAGTATTTAATGCAAGTAACCACATGCACGCTACGGTTACAAGTTATAGCGGAACGACATTGGTTGTTGACGTGAAAACACATACAGGTAGCGGTACTTATACAAGTTGGGTTATTAACCTTGATGGCGTGCCTATTGATGCAATTACAGGTGTTGGAACGGTTAACCGATTGGCTTATTTTACCGCAGCGCAAGTAATTGATGATGCCGCAGCAATAACAGCCGCAAGGGCGTTAAAGTCAGATGCCAATGGAATACCTACACATTTTGATACTGCGACAGAGCCGAGCCTTACAGAATTATCTTATGTAAAGGGTGTTACAAGTGCTTTGCAAACACAAATAGACGTTGTTAATATCACTATTACTACTTCTATAAGCATAACAACAAACACCTTAGATGCTAACTCAGTTAATCAACATGGGCATAATACAATGATTGACAATGGTGCAAGTGCTATTAACTTAGAGTGCCGAACAGGAACAGGAAGCACAGCAAACTTTTGTGCAAGCTACACTAAGTTAGGAAGTGCCGCAATAACATTTACAGCTGGTAGTGGTGCTACATTAGTGCAAGTGGATGGTACTGCGGTGTTAAATGGTGCGGTGGGTAGTACTGCTTGTTTGACTAGGACTGGCAACACTTATTATTTACAAATCTCAAATAGGTAATTATGAGCTTTAACCCCGCACAATATTATGAGTCAGGTAAATATTATTTAATTAAAAATAATATGAAATTTAACTTTGACCCTGCTAACTCTGTAAGTTATGGTGGTAGTGGTGTGGCAGTAAATGACATTAGCGGAAATTCACAAAATGCAACATTAGAAAATACAGTTACTTATTCAAGTAGCAATGGTGGTATTTTTACTATGGGAACTAATGGGATTATTGGATTAGGGGATGTATTAGATACTCAATTAAATGCAGGAAAGTTAACGTGGCAAGGGTGGTTCAGACTTACTTCTTCAACAGCCAATATAAATAATATTTTATTTGCAAAATATCCTGGAAATCCTACGACAGACAATAGGGCTTTTTTTTCAAATATTAGAAATCTTACTGGCAATAGTTATGGCGGATTAAAGGTAGATTTTGTTTATTTTGGTGATGTCTTTGGAAATGATCTAAGAGGATTAAGAGGTAATACAACAATAGCAATAAATACTTGGTATAATATAGCATTTACTTTTGATAAAGATATAACCACTAACAACGGATTAGACAAAGTTAAAATTTACATTAATGGTGCTTTAGAAACTAACACGATGGTATTTACATCTGGTTCACAACCAACAGCAATAACAAATGGCAGTGCAAGTCCATTTTGTATTGGAAATATGACTAATCCAAGTTACGCAAATCCATTCCAAAATTTTCAAGGTAGCATTGGACAATGTTGCTTTTATGATAGGATTTTAAGCCAAACAGAAATACAAATTAATTACAATAGTTTAAAACATAGATATTAATGATAACACTAAAAACAAAAGTAGCAAAGCCAATATTCGACCTTAGGTATAAGCAAATAGGCGAATATGAGATTTACCTAACCATTGAAAGGTTAGAAGAAAACATCAATCAAGTAACAGCTAGTGGGTTTTATTTTTACAAGAAACCTAATGAAGTAATTGAGGGTGAAGAACCGACATTTAGTGATGTGATACTAGATAGTTTCTCAACTGCTTATAGTTGGGAGCAAATAGCACAAGTAGAAACAATGTTACAACCATTGGTATCATCTACAAGCTATTACGCTGTAACAATGCAACGAATGAAAGAATTTGCATTATTTCAGCAACAATTAGAATCAGGGAACAATTTTGGAATACAGTATAGTGATTGGGAATTGTGAAATGGCTATTTTTAAATATCGTTGCGGTTATTATTTTTATAATATTATATCCAATTAATTTGTTCATTGTAACAATTAAATACGGATTTAGCAGCGATTATTTTCGTTCTGATGCAATATCTTTAGATAAGTATGGCAATAGAAGTTACAGAACATTATTTAACCTATATCTAATAAAAAAGCATGGGTATAAATTTGGCAATGGCAATGAAACTATCTCAAGTGTATTAGGCAAAAATCAACTATCAAATACCTTAACGAAAAAAGGAATGTTATTAGTAAAATTTTTAAATTTTGTAGACAAAAATCATTGCATAAAAAGCATTGACAATTTAGTTTAGTTATGACACACGAAATAGAAGAACTCACAAAGAGAGTTGAAAACCTAGAAAGTTTCAAGTCTGAAATAAAAAAAGACTTTGAAATAATTATGCACGAAGTAAAGCAAGGTAGGCAGGATAGTAAAAATGCTACCATTGCAGTATCAGAGGTAAGCGATAAGTTGAATGAGATATTGCCTTATATCTTACCCAATTCAAACGTAGGCAACATAGGGTTGTTTCCTAGATTAAAATTAATTGAGGAGCGAGTGGACTTACTTGAAAACTCAATAAAAATATTCAAAGCACAATTGGCAATAGTGGCGGTTATCTTTGGTGGCTTAGGCTCGTTGCTATGGTCAATAATAATGTTAATATTTAAACACTAAAATAAGATGAGCGACATAGCATTAGACACCCCTTTAACTTGTTAAGATGGATAAAATAACTGAAAAAAGAATTGAAACCTTGCACCCTATCATAAGAGATGAAGTGCGCGAAATTTACGAAACAATAACCAATTCATTAACTGCAAAAGGGATTGTTTGTAGATTTACATCTACGTACCGGACACGCGCAGAACAAAACGCTTTATATGCACAAGGGCGCACCGATAAAACAAAGCCAATAGTTACTATGGCAAAGGCTGGCGAAAGCTATCACAACTATGGATTGGCTATTGATATTTGCCTAATAAAAAATGGTGTTGAAGCAAGTTGGGATTTTTCTAAAGATTGGGATGGTGATGGCGTTGCTGACTTGATGGAGGTTATACATATTTTTCAAATGAATGGTTGGGAGTGGGCAGGAAATTGGAAAACATTTAAAGAAAAGCCACACGTTCAAAAAACATTTGGCAAAACAATAATGCAATTAATCAACTCAGCAACCTTTACTCAAGATAATTTTGTATATCCTCAATTATGAAAGAATTAATACAAGAACTAATATCAACCTTTTCGGTTAGCAAATCTTTCTTTAGTAGCAAGAAAATAGAAAGGTTCATAATATTTACCAACGTGCTAATTATCGTGAACGTATGGTGTTATTATGATATCAAAAATAGTGATGTTACCGATATGATATTATTGATTAGTACATTACTAGCTTATGGCGGGTGGAATACAACACAAATTAGAAAGGATAAATTAGATAATACTCAGCAATAAAAAATCCCCAAATTAATGAGGCTTTTTTAATAAGACCAATAATTGGTACTGTTTGCGCTTGTGCATGAATCGAACACGCGACCTTTGGCTTTTTAATGTATGCCACTACTCTATCCAATTGAGCTAACAAGCAACCGAATTGCAAATATAATTAATTATTTTAAAATATTAATACTTTGACTTAATACCGTACCTACACCAAAACCCCAAATAAAACCTTTTACAAATCCCTTTTGTTTTGCTTTTTTTGTCGAATCCCGACTTGCTGTTAGTTCATCTTTGCCAACTTGCAATAGTACTGAATCTTCTTTGATAATTAAATGCTGAGTTAGAATAGTACTATCTTTTATTTGTATTAGTGAATCAGCAATTTGGCGTTCTAAGTACAACCTATTTTCGCACATTATTATCCATTTGTCGCAGGTGTCTGGAGCAGTTACATAAACGGTGTCAAAAAAAGATTTTGTTTCACCTTTTACATTGCGCCACCTATTCACGTAAATAGTATCAAAATTTTGCAATACATTGATTTTGTCTGTCAATAGCTTACGTTTATATTCTGACACCGCTTTCTTTTGTTGTAGCGCAATATTTTGAGGCTTGTTGCAAGTCAATTCCACAATTACAGCTATCATTAATAATGTAATCGCTAAAAATGTTATTCTAATTTCTTTTTCTGTCATGATTTCTAAAATTTAGTTTCCATATAATTAATCGCCTCTTGTTTCTCTAGTATGCTTAAATCTTCAAGGGGTGTCAGTGCATCGTAATCAAACTCAAAGGTACGCAATAATTCTTCTTCAGCAATAAAATCTAGCTTCATTATCATATCCGCAATAGCTAACAAGTCATCCTTTGTTTTTCTCTCAACCTCGTTAAGTCCTTTGATAACTCTAATGGATGAGATAACAGAGGAGTGGTCAAGCCCTCCCAAGCATTTACCAATAGTGCTAAGGCTCAACTCTGTATGTTTTTTGATAAAATACGCTGCTATTTGTCGCGGTGCTGCATACTCTCGTTTTCTGGACCTGCTGAGCATATCTTCGACATTAATCTGAAAGTGCCTGGCGCACAAGTCAATAATTTGAGATGCCAAATATTCATCTCTTTCTGATATTCTTTTCATATTGCTTATAATTAATTTTTTTTCTATTGTGCTTCATGTAAACAAGATAATCAATAACTACACAAGGGTATTTCTGGTGCCATCCGCAAAACACATATCTGTAATATACATCATCAAAATTTCTGATAAGTGGCTTAGTGGGTAGTTTGCTAATTGATACCTTTTTATTGTCAATATTGACTTGTTTGCAACGGTTATATTCCTTGATAGGATATTCTTTTCCGTTAGCATCGTAAACAATGTTGCTTACGTCATCGTAATATAATTCTACTTTATCCATTGTGTATTAATTAGTTAGTGTTAGTTGCAGTTATTTGAGAGTTATGTGCCATTTTAGGACACACGTTCCAAAAACTCATAATCGGTTAAATCAATATCGGCATCCAATCCACGAACATCATATCCTTTTGGATTTTCTAAGTTGTCCGTAACACCTACATCGCCAAATCGACTTACCATCCAAACCCTAACTTTTGTTCCTGATTTACAAACGTGTTTAGTTGTATTTTCTTCGACAGGATGTGTTCCGTTCCAAACATTCATTTCTAAATCTTTTGTTGTTTTTGCGTATATTTCAAACGAATACCAATCTTTCAAATGTTTCTGTTCATCACGCCACTTTTGAACACACTTTAAATCCCACAACTTGAAAAAGTTAGGGTTTAATTCTCTTGTAAATTCTTTTTCTTGTTCCATAATTTGAATAAAAACGGCACATAACAAGGGTTTTGCGTAATAGCCCTATCAAGTGTCGTGGTTAATTTTAAGTTTATACTAAGGGCTACTACGCAAAGCCCCGAACCGTTATCGGCAACCCTAAGCAGACACCGTTTCGTGAATATTTCCGACAACAACCAATCTTTCATAATCTATGTATTGGGTTAATCCTGTTTGTAATTTGCAGACAAACCTTGCTTTATCATCATTGAAAATTATTTCAAATGGATAGTTCCAAGCATCGTGCTGAACTAAATCGCCTTCATATATTTCGTTTCCATTTTTGTCAATCAATCCAGTAAATTGCCCAATGGTTTCGGGCTTTACTTTTGCGTATTCATAATGAGAAAGGTCATACCCTACTTCACCAATTGAATTGTTATTTAAAAGATTTCCAAACCTAAATATTGACTGATGCCAAGCAGGGTTGTATTCTTCTCTAATTCCTCTAAATTTGATTTTTCTGTTCATTTTATTTGTTGTTTAAATTGTTAATTAATCATTCCGAAAGAAGGGCAGCCGATAACAGCACATACACGCTATTTCCCACCCTCAATCCAACGCTCACAGCGTGTATCTGCAAAACGTTATGCGTCACCTTGCAGACGCTCCGAAACATAATCCTTGACCATTTTTTTAATCGGTTCGACAAATTCGACACGAACACGAAAGGCAATTGTTTTAGTTTCATAGTCTGCTTTTTTACGACCAGAACCTTTGCGTTTGCCTCCTTTAGTATTTTGCTTCATTTACCCAATGGTTTAAATCATTTTCATTACAGGTTGCTCCGTGTGCCTTTGCAAATAAAACCATATCATCACACGTAAATCTACCATCTTTTAATCTATCGGTTTTTATAGCTTGTTCAATCATTCTCAATACTTTATTTTCATTATATTGATTTAAACCAGCATACCCACCATCGGGCAGGTATTGGTCTATTATTTCTTTATTGCTTTTCATTATTCAGTTATTTGGTCGTAAATAATATCAAATTCTGTTTCTGAAATTCTTGTTGAAAGAACATCCATAATTAAAGCAAAAATCATTCTTTGTGTTTCGTCTGATTTATTAGCTCTTGCAACTTTTGCATCAGATATTAATTCTTCGTTTGTTCTTGTAGCTAATTTAGCTTTGATAGTTTCGTGTAGTAATTGAGTTGTCATTTTGTTTTTTTTTAATTTCTGATACAAATATACAACATATTTTGATAACTGCAAACTTTTTTCAAAGTATTTTTCATTTATTTTTTAAATAGTTTCTAACTTACTGATAATCAACACGAAAAAATAAGGCGAACGCATAACAAAGTATTGGCAAAAAAGCGGGTTTAGTGCTTCGTATGAACATTTGTAGTGGTATCAACATTAGTTCTTCGTATCAACTTTAGTGGTATAAGTCCGCTTCTTCGCCAATACAAACCGTTAGGCGAAATACTAATCCCACCGAAACGGATTGAGAGTTGTAGTTTCTTTCCAAAATCCGACAAAGCCAAACATTAAAATACCTACAATTAGTATAATAATGAGTGCTATGTAACTAAGCGGATTGTATGGATTAAATCTGTGTGCGTTGAAATAGCCACGACCTAATCGTTTTAATCCTTGTTTGTGTCTTTCTTCGTTTGATACCGTTTGCACAATGCGTAGGTATTTTAATGTTTTTCTAAAATCCATAATAAGTACTTCGCCTAACAGCGTATATACAAGATACGCCTACAAGCATTTGTTTATAATTTGAAATTTTCGTTAAGGCGTACCTCGTATATACGCAAAACGTTATCGGCAAGCGTAAGACGACCACTGCACAGCCATAGCATTTGCAATTCCATCAAACGTTTTGCTTCTTAATTTTGCTCTTTCTTCTTTTGGTAGTTTCCAAGCATCAGCATACCAAGTAGGCATACTTTTACCACTTGCAAACTCTGTTCTTTTTGGTGGCTCAACTATATTTGTCGGCTCTAATTTTGGTAATCCTTTTAGCCATAAGCAGGTTTTCTTTTCAAATGGGTCGCCAAATTGATAAGGGTTTATAATTTGGTCAGGTTTCCGCCATTCGCTACTCATTATGCCTACTGGGTTTTCAATAGCTATAAAATTGCAATCAGCATCAGCAAACATTTTAAAGAATTTAATTGCAAATTCTCTGTCTTTATGCCTTTGTATTGCTTGTTCGCCATAGCGTTCAATGTTAAACCATCTATTACCGGTTACAGTCAAGTAAGTGCAAGGCGGAAACGCAATTATCATATCCCATTTTAGCTTTAGCAATTCAGTTACATCGTGCTGTAAATGCCATTCTTCGTGTCCACCGCTTTGTGGTAATAAATCACAGCTAAATGCTTCGTGTCCTAATTTGCGTAATTCCTTTGTAACAGATTGACTTTCCTCACAAGCAACAAGCACTCGGAGAACGCCAGCCGATAACACGGGTTTGGCAAAATGGCTGTTTAGTTCTTCTATCAACATTTGTTTTTAATTTTAAAGTTTAGTAATTCTATTGAGCTTCGGGTTCAGCCACTTCGCCAATCCCGAAACCGTTAGCTGCCATTTTCAGACAGATACCTAACAATATCATCAGCCAATCCGTGAACATCTACTTCGTCAGCTACCAATACCTTACTACTTCCTTTTGTCCACGTTCCGCAACTATTATCGCAAATCATTTCTATTAACTTTTCAAATAAAACGGCAGGTAACATCGTATTGTCGCAAGTGGGGGTTTCGTTTTTTAAATCAACATTTTCCATATTTTGAACTTTTGTTTTTCAATTTAACATTAGTGGTACAATGCCCCACCTGACGGCAATACTTTTACGTTAGCTGTAAGTTTAGCGACACAGCAAAGTCGACACAATTTGACATTAATTAATAACATAAAACAATGACTGACATTAAAGAACAATTTTTAAACGAATTTCGACAATCATTAAATGATTTAGAAAAGTCGACAAGACCATCTGTAAAAAACGGAAAGTGGGGCGACTTAAAATCTTTAGCAGAAAGAGGCTCGACAATTGAAATTCTAAGTAACGAAAGTATTGAATTACTAAACCAATTAGCAAATAAAGACGAGTATAAAACTTTAAGCATTAATGACGACATTGAATTATTTGAAAAGGTAAAGAATGAGTTAGGAAGCATCATTAATCAACGCATCAAGAATTGATTTAGCTAATACAGTAGCTGTGTTTAAATCAAATTCAGACAAAATCTGAAATTGTTCAATAATAATTTTTGAAGGCTCAGAAACATTTGTTTTTAAGTCCGACAATAATTGTTCAAGCATTTTTTTGTTGTTTGACATAATATTTAATATTTAAAGTTTATAACTAATTGATTGAAGAAAACCTACAGCTAACACCACCTACACGCAAGGCGGGTTTCTGGGCTTCGTCTGACTTTTTTTTGTAAATAATTTTCTCATCTTCGTGCTTAAGTTTTGTTGTAATTTATCCGCCCTGCGTGTAGCTGCAAAACGTTATAGGAAAGGCTTGCGAACCTCAATCTCAAGGTCTGTAAGCAATCCGAATTTTCCTTTATCCTGCAAGTACAACTCATAACCTTCTTTCATATAATTTTCAAGCTCCTTTATTCTATAAAAGCAATAAAAATACCCGTTGTTATGAATAGCAGTATGTTCGGTTGCTTTGTGCTTAAAGTGTATAATTAACCGACAAGCACCACATTCATAGTCATTGGTTGTAAAATATGTTCTCGAAATATCAGTTACTTCGTATTGAGTAATTTCAAACTTAATGAATTGTTCATTTAGCCACTTAATTAGCTTCTTGGTAGTCAAACGCCCATCCGCTAACATTTGCTTGCCAAAAGGCGGTTTTTGGTGGTTATTAATTACTTCTGTGTTCATACTGAAATTTTGTTTTAAATTGATACTTTAGTGCTTCGATTTCCCGCCCTTCGGCAAGCAAAATACCGTTACTCATCACCCTCACCATTGATTAGTCTACCAGCAACAATATCAGAGCCTAACTTAACAGCTTCCTCAATAGTTAAGTTTGGGTTGCGCTCAGTACCAACAAAAAATAAATATGCGTTACTTACCCTTTGTCTTGGGTGCAATGCTAATATATCAGCTTTTTTGCGGCCTAACTTGTTTTTAATTTCTTGTACTCTGTATTTTTTTTGCATGATTATTTTATTTTTTGCAATAGTACAAACTATTTTTTGAATATAAACTATATAATTTAAAATAAATCTTTAATAGTTTGATTTTCAAATACTTAAATATTTATTTTACAAATAATTATTTTTATTAAAATAAATAGTTATATTTGCATCCTAAATTATAAAAACATGAACATTTCAACCGAACAAGTACAAGACTTAATTAAATGCCTTGAAGCAAATAATCAAAGCATTGAGCTATTAACTGACGATAGCCAAGTGGAGCAGGACATGAGAGACTTGCAAAAAACAATGAACAATATGCAAATTGCTCAATTACAAATGATGTTAGCGTTTGTGAAGTGAGAATTAAAACTGAAAAACATAGAGATGCTGACAATCATGACTTGGCCAATGACATGCCAAAGGGAGATGATTATATCTTACCTTATGGCAAATACAAAGGTCAACCGATTGGCAGTGTTCCTATGGGTTATTT
>JBEIDK010000064.1:0-16388 GCA_040383485.1 Flavobacteriales bacterium | reverse complement strand
CCATATTGTAATGTTTCAAATAACAATCTTTCTTCATCATGACTTTCGGCGTATCCAACACAATTATGAAACGCCCACCCTTTTGAAAGGTGTGAAATAGGGCCTTCAAAGTCGCTTCCACTTTGCCAACCACTTTGTGTTTGACTGAATTGGTGAGAAGCTTTACTCCAAAGTAAACAACCGGCATTTGCCAAAACGGTTTCTTCACTATTATCGCCTAAATGCTCAAGAATAACGTAGCTGCCTGGGTGCCTGCTCCATTGCTCATTAGCCATTCTAAGTATATTATTTACCCTGCTTTGGTCGTAGTTAGTCCATGCACCAATATCGTCGCCAGAATTTGTTTGAGTAAATCCTTTACTTAAGTCAAATCTAAAACCATCAAACTTGTATTCGGTAATCCAATAGTCAATAACTGAGTCCATCATGTTTCTGATGTAAGGACTATCATGATTAAAGTCATAACCAACACTATACGGGTGCGTTGCAACAGGGTTACAAAATGGGTTTTGATAACTTGGACGTCGTTCACTATCATTCCACCATAATTTTGCCCAAGGACTTTGACCGAAGCAATGATTAAAAACAATATCCAATATCACCGCCATTCCTTCGCTATGTATCGAATCTATAAGTGCTTTTAAAAAGTCGCGTTTACCATAATATTTATCAACTGCTGTAAAATAATTTGGAGAGTATCCCCATCCATTATTACCATCAAACTCAGTGATAGGCATTAATTGAACAGCATTTACTCCCAATTTTTTAAGATAAGGTAAACTATCTAACGTTGTTCTAAAATCGTGCTTAATGGTATAATCTCTTACTAAAAGTTCATAAATTACCAAATCGCGGGTATCAGGTTTTTGAAAGTTATTTATTCCCCATTGATATTCGATGGGGTCAATTTCTAGCACTGATATTATTCCTTGTGTTTTGCCGTTTGGATATACTGGTAATATGTTTGGATAAATTACTTGAGCAATACCTCCGTCGTTATCAGGATCAATAATTTTTTCACAATACGGATCACCAACACGAATGCCTCCATCTACAACATATTGAAATCCTATCTCAACTCTTTTTGGTAAACCTGTTACTTCTAGCCAATATGTTTCACCATCTTGAGACCTTTTCATCATATGTTCAGGTCTAATTTCCCAATTATTAAAGCCTCCAATTACAAATACATTATCTTTCCAAGGTGCTAACAAACAAAACCTGACTGTACTATCGTTAATATAGTTGATGCCTTGCTTTGTACCTGCTGGTGGGTTTTGAGTATTGTTAGCGGGTTTAACAATGTAATACATAGAATCGGCATATGTGTTTATACCGCTTTGCGCAATAAATTTTAACCAATGTTTACCTGGAGCTATTGCAGTGATATTTACAGTTGCAGATTGTACATTTAAGCCTTGAGATAAAATTTGCCCATCTTGGTATAACGTCAACAAAGCATTTTGCTTAAGATTAACTGAAAATGGGAATACATCATTGATATTGCAAACTTTAAAAAACTCATTAGGAGCAGTAATGGCGCCAGAAAAACCAGATTTATAAACTGGGATAATTATATCTGAACCATCCGCATTTTTACCAACCAAATTTCCTGATTGATTTCGGAATACAAAGCCCATAGCTCTTATGTTTTGAGACCCTGAAACGCCAAAATAATTCCTCAATCGAAAACGCAATTTATATTGATTATTTCCCAGCGGGGTACACAATACACTAGAGTCTACCTCATTCATATTGGTCCATGTCCAAATGTTTTTTAGGTAACGCCAATCGTTCTTATTAGCGCTATAATTATCAATAATACCTGCATGTGCCCAAACACTGCCAGTATAATTATTTAATGCCATGTTCCCTTGCGAAGCATCAAAAATTACAGTTACAGAATCGTTTGCACTAGGATATGCTGGAGTAACTGATACAACCTGAGCATTTAAAAACTTGCTTGATAAAATAAAAGTAAGAAGTATTATTTTTTTCATTTCTTAATAATTTTGTAACAAAAATATAATTATATTGACAAATAAATTGAAATAGTGTAAATTTAACATAAAGCCCTATACATATGATTAAAATAGTTATTGTTACTAAAACAAAAAATTAAACAAAATGGAATTGAGAATAGCAAACTTATTTTTACTAATCTTGCCAAAAATTAAAGACTTAATATAAAAAGGAATACATGAAATTTTTACGTTTTTACATCATTCATAGAATAGAATTTATTATTGCACTAATTGTTTTAGGAGTATTATCACATTTATATTTCGATACAATTACAGCATGGATTTGTTACATTTTAGCAGCCATATCAATAACACTTTATTTTATGATTGGTACCATGCGTATTGTACAAGAGGCAGTTGCAGAGGGTGATGTTGAAAAGGCAAGTCAATACATGAAGAAAATAAAATTTCCTAACATGTTATTCAAACCAATTCGTTCTGGATATTATATGTTGCAAAGTAATTTATCTATGGCAACTAACGATTTAGCATCAGCAGAATCTAGTATTAGAAAAAGCCTTAGTATTAAATCAACCATTGTTGGAGATATGGAAGGCGCTAATTTGATGCAGCTAGGTTTTATTGAACTTAGAAAAGGTAATAGTAAGGAGGCTCGTACGCATTTGTTAGCCGCAGTAAAAGCAGGTATTCCTGACAAAGAAAACTTAGCGGCAGTATACTTACAATTATGTAATATGGAGGCACAACGTCAGCAATATAAAATTGCTAAAGTATACTTTAAAAAGGCAAAGGACCTTAAACCAAAAAACGAAGAAATTGTTAGTCAAATAAAAAGTCTTGACAAGCAAATGGCGAGAATGCCTGGCTAAGCACTTAAATCTCGAAGCATATCAATATGCATGATTCCATCTTCATCGTAAGCATCCGAAACTTTTATAAAACCAAATGATTCATAAAATTGTTTTAAATATAATTGAGCAGATATTTTAATAGAATTAGAAGGGAATAATTCTATCGTTTTTATAATTGAGTATTCCATCAAATGCCTGCCCAAGCCATTTTTACGATTTTTGAATGATGTGCAAACTCGTCCAATACTAGCATAGTTTTTATATTTTATTTCTGGAGGCACGATACGAGAAGTAGCAACGCATTCTTCATTTTCAAACAAAAATATATGGTAACAAAACTTATCAATGCCATCCAATTCCTCGTAAATACAGTTTTGTTCAATTACAAAAACATTATTACGTAGCTTTAAAATTAAGTAAAGTTCAGATGCAGACAGGTCATTGAAATATTTTATAATAAACTCCATAAAATAATTGAATTGGTTTAATTTTTTGAACTTTGATTTGCATTCTGATAAATATCAAGGAGCTTATTGACATAAAGGTCTATATCATACTTTTTAGCATACGCTTTAGAAAATTCACTAATTCGATAATACTCTACTTTATTATTAATGAGATAAATAATTTTTTCGGCAAACAATTTAGGATCTTCTTCGAAAATCATGTAACCATTTTTACCTTCTTCAATAATATCTCGGTTACCTTTTCCGTCAAGCGTAATAACCGGCAAGCCTGCTGCCATTGCTTCTAGAAGAACCAATCCAAATGGTTCATAGGTTGCAGTATGAAGGTAAAAGTCGGCTTGATGAAGAAATTCAGCAACGTTCCCAACGCTATCTCTAAAAAAAATATGACTATTTAAATTAAAGCTAGTTACTTTCTCTGTTAATTCTTTCAATAGAATACCATGTCCTAGAATATCAATTTGAAAGTTAATTGAGTTTGAAATTAATTGTTTTGCAATTTCAATAAGTAACTTGTGATTTTTCTTTTCTACTAAATTTCCAATAGAAACAATTCTAATTAATGATTTATCTAAGGGTTTTTCTTTATGACTAAATGTATTTGTATCAATAGCATTGTTCAAGAGAGAGATATTTTTCCTCAATTCTTTTGGTAGAATTCTATTTAAATACAAATTTGTATCATTAGAAATTGCAATAAAGTAATTGTTAAATTTTTTGTATTTATTCAATAGCCAGAAGCGTTCAATAAAATCAATAATGGATCTTCTTTTGCTTGTTTCAAAAAAACAAGGCTCTAACTGGTACATATTGTCATGAGCGTGAGAAAAATATAATGCAGAAGAATAGTGAAAGCTATGTGCAATTAACTCTGATAAAAATAAATGGGAATGAATCACATCTGGTTTAAAATTTAATACAGCATCTTTATATGATTCTGAAATAATCTTTATACCGCCAGCAATTAAATTTAATTCGGATTGAAATGATACTATTTCAAAATTTGTAATAGAAATAAATAAGTCTTTATTAGGGAATTTATCAAAACTATAATGAGGGTTTAATAGTGAAACAACTTTTACTTTGTGATTTTTCTTATTTAACCAAATGCATATGTTTCCAAGTAATACTTCTGCTCCTCCCAAACCCATTTGTGGAATTATAAATAGTATCTTAAGTTGTTTACCTGACATTATTTAAATTAAAAAGTATCAAAGTCACCGAAGGTAAAACTAAGATTGATATCTTCTATATTTTTGTCAACGAAATATTTACCGCAAGTAAAATCTATTCCGTCAACTAAATAGTTTTGAAAAATATCGCAATATTTATGGTTGTCAGAAATTAAAAGTAGAATTGTATCAGTTAATAATAGGTTTGATAGTTGGATTATACTGGGGATAATTTTGTTCTTTAAATTTTCATCTTCGCACATTATATCACCAATATGTAAACCGTTTTCTATTTTAAACCAAATGCTAATATTATTTATTTTTACAAAGTAGTTTTTGGTAAATGTTTTATAGCTATAATATTCTTTATCTCTTCTTATCACAATATTACTATTGCAATCTAAGCTGCCTCCTATAGTTTTTTTTGAGCCTAAATCCAATAGTAATCTAATAAAGAATCGATAAAAAAATTTATTGAAAACTCTCAAGAAAAATTGATGCTTGGTATTTATTATATACCGATTTACAATATGGTCTTTCTTCCACCCAAGTTTGGCATAAAAACCATGTGAAGAATTGCTATTAGGAAAACCAAATATTAGTTTAATGTCTTCTTTTAAGCACAACTCATAAGTTAATTTAGCTAATTCAATAAATAGCCCTTTTTTCTGGTGCTTTGGATGAGTAATAGTATCCCCGGATTGCGCACCTAAAAAAAACTTTGTTTTATATTCAAGCATTACAGGATAAACTCCATAAAATGCAGAAGGTTCATTTGTTATTAGGTTATAAGCCAAAAAGCCGATAAACTTTTTACCCGTGTAGGAAGTATTAAATTTGTTTTTAAAATAGCTGGAGTCATAAATTGACTTTTTCGAAGCTTGAAACAGAAATACTAAGTCCTCAATATTCTTTTCATTAATTCTTTCAAATCTATAATCCATATTCAATTAAAATGCTGTAATTAATTGCATAAGAGCGTAATCGCATGCATACAAACCTCTCCGAGTTAATATTCTTCTATCATTTTTTTCACTTTCAAAATTATATACTTCTGTTGCTAATTGATATTTATAACCAATAGTATCTGCAATATTAAGTGATTCTGTGGAATATGAACCGTCAGGGTAAGCTAATTCTAAAACTTCTTTCTGAATAATATTTTCTAAATATTTTTTTGATTCTAATAACTCAAACTCCACTGAATCTGGTTTAAGCTTTCCTAAATTATTATGATAGAAGCCGTGACTTCCTATTGTTACATAATTAGATTTTGAAAGTGATTTTATTTCATTGACACTAACTAATTTCCAATATTCGTCAGCATCTTTTAAACTTTCTAATTTAAATTCGCTTTTGAATGCCTTATAAATTGATAGCTTATAATTATAGTCAGCTTTTCTATTTTTTACAACCTCAAATAAACTTAAATTAGATGACCTTGAAATAAACATCCCATTAATATTCTCAAATATTTCACCTTCTATTTCAATATTTTTTTTGACATAAATAGAAGCAATATTCAAAAAATCGGCCCACAAGTAAGGATTTTCAGTCGTCTGGATTCCTGTTATATAAATACTTGCAGGGGTTTTATACTTTTCTAGCAGAGGCAGTGCATTTGTAAAATTATTTAAATACCCATCGTCAAAAGTTAATGCAATATTGGGTCTATTATTTGAAAATTTTCCTTGAAAAAAATCACTCACCGAAATAACGTTAAAATTTTTCTGGAGAAATTTAAGTTGAATCTCAAAATCATCTTTACCAGTATGTCGAGAATTAAATACATTACGTCCAATCCTATCTATTCCATGGTACATTAAAATTGTATTTGGGAATGAATTAATATAACTTTTTGAAGCTAGATTGTTTCGTAATAAAAACTCCGTATAGAAAGACTTTCCCTTATTCTTTATTCTTTGCCACATTTAATTTATACATTGAAATTATATTTACAATACTAGTATTATTTTCAAATATTAAATTAAAACTAAGCGAAAACATATTTTTTTACATACCATTCTATCAATTATGTTTGTAGAGAGTTGAAAGAAAACTTTCTTATGAAACCAAATTTATTGAATGTACTTTTAGTATAGCTTCTTTTTTATTAGAATTCATTATCATAATTACCTCATTTTAACCCAGATTACGCGTTAGAGGTTCGTAGTGAAACGACAAAGCCTAATAAAATATGAACTTTTACGAATAAATCATATTGAATATATGATGCCTGAGTAAAAGTTGTTTACTTCATATTTTGAAGGGGTTTTGCGTTGTAATAGAATTTCTAATGCGTATTCTGGGTTTAATCATATAGTTGTTGTTTATATTAAATTTTAAAAAAATTGACACGATTATCATGAAAATAAAAATGTATATTTTAATTCTTATTTAAAAATCAAAAAACAATTTCTGCAAAAGCAAATCTGTATAACATAAGAAATATAAAATAATATATTACTTAATTTGTTTGTATTATTTGTTGCTATAATAGTTTTTTCACGTTTTGTTAAATTTAAGGTTGAAACCTATTTTTGTGCAATTAATATCTAAAATGAATTTATTCACTATACTTAAAATATAAGTTTGAAATTGTTATTTTATAAATATGCCATATGAAAATATATTTTAATGGGCTAGATGGATTAAGGGCATTTGCTGCAGTGACTGTTATGATTGCTCATATAATTGAAATTTCTGGATTCGATACCAAATCAATTGACCATCTAGGTTTTAATGGTGTAATTGTTTTTTATGTTTTAAGTGGTTTTTTAATCACTAGTTTGTTATTAATTGAACGTAGTAATAATAAAAAAATAAGTTTTAAAAAATTTTATGTAAGGCGAATTTTGAGAATTTGGCCCTTATATTTTTTAATTATTGGGTTATCTTTATTATTTTTTGAGTTTCATCCACCCTTGTGGTCTTTGTTGTTTTGTTTAACTATTTTTCCAAATATACCTCATTTTCTAGGTTATGGCTGGAGCCCAAGTGTTCAAATATGGACAATTGGTGTTGAAGAACAGTTTTATCTATTTTGGCCATTTTTGACTAATAGAAGTAATAAGTTTTTGCTTTGGTTTTTACTTATATTCATTCCATTTTGGACACTCTTACCTCATTTTATTGGTTACCTATCCATAAAATTTAGTCTATTGAGTAAGGATTCACTAAAATACACCATAAAATTTTTCTATGGTGCAAAATTTAATTGTATGGCAATTGGCGCTTTACTTGCATTAATATTTGTCAACAATAAAAACTGGCTATCACTTATTTATTCAAATCGGATATTCTATTATATTATTATCCTATTTTGGTTAATAATTTTTTACTTTAATTTTTTTCAAATATATTTTACTCACGAGATTTTAGCAATTACAACGGCACTTTTAATGGCATATATTATTAATAATAAAACTCTACTATTTGATAATTTTTTAACAAAGTTTTTGGGGAAGATATCTTATGGCATTTATATGTATCATTGGATGGTTACTTCAATTGTTATTAAATTTTATCAAATATATCTATCAGTAAAAATTAGCAACTATGATTTGGCATTAATTATTATTGTTAGTTCACTAATTACTATAATTATCTCATTTATCTCATTTAATTATTTTGAAGCATATTTTTTTAAACTAAAAGATAAGTTTAAAGTTTAATTATTTTCCAAATAAACCTTTCAGTTTATTCTTAGCCTCATTTTTTATTTTTTCTTCTGCTGCCTTTTTAGCTTTTTCGGCTTCGGCTTTTGCCTTTGCTTCTGCCTCAGATTTAAGTTTGTTGGCTTGTGCTTCGGCAGCAGCTTTTTGTTTATTTATTTCTTCGTTTGCCTTATTCATTGCAGCAGCTTTTTGTTTCTCTAATTCGGCCTTGGCTTTTGCTTCTAACTCTGCCTTTTTCTTATCAATTTCAGCCTTTGCCTTATCCTTTAAATCATTCACTACACTTTTACCCATATCAGCCAAACCTGCACTCACGGTTGGATTTGTAACAGTACCTCCTATTTTTATTTTCAAATCGACCTTTTCTCCAATGCTCATATTTGCACCCTTACTATTTGCCTGTGCCAACAAACCTTGTGCAAAATTATTTGCAGCTCCACCAAACTCCGAAGTCGGAACCTCTGCTTTTAAATCATAATCTATTTTCTGATCAAAATATTGATAGCCACTTAAATTCATTTTAGTGTTTTTAATTTTAAAATTGAATGGCTCCACCTTCACTCTTCCATCGCTAAATGAGAAATCAACAATGGCATCCTTCAAATCAGCTTGCCTATACTGTGGCATTTTAACTACATCAGCAACTTTTTGCAACATCGGCAAATTGGTAATGATCATATTGCTTGTCTTCAACTTACCTGCACCCGTTAGTGTACTTAACACTGGGCTCATACTATCATTCAGCATAGATGAGAATGAGATTCCCATTGAGAAATTTCCCTTAGCATAATTGGCAATTGGTGCTAACTTTTTCACAGTATTAAATGTTTTATATGTTTTTGTTACATCCCAATTTCCAATAACCATATCGAAGTTTACATTAGGATGTTTTTTATCTTTACTACTATATAAACCTTTCAATCCTAGTGTTCCGCCTAACATATTCATCTTAACACCCTCCATTGCAACGGTACTGTTACGAACTGATATTGTACCCAACAGATTTGTCATTTCCATGTTGCTATAAAGTACTTTTCCAATTGTTGAGTTTAGTTCAAAATCAATGTTAGAAGGCACTTCAACAACGCTTGAACTTGTTGCAGTATCTGCTGGTTTTGTTTCTGCACCATCATCCGACATGAGTTGATTTACATCTAAATAGCTTGAACTAAAATTGAATTTACCAATCAGCATTTCATCTGCTAAAGCATAGCCAATGAAGTTTTCCATTTTTCCATTTGCATGTAAATCACTCTTACCAACTTTACTATCAAATGCTAGTAGTTCTGCATATTGGGGCGTAAAGTTGATATTCATTTTTTCAATGGTTACTCCATATGGTGTTTCTTTACTCACATAATTCATGGCTTGTACCATCAGGTTTCCATTGCATACAAACTCGTCAAACTTTTTATTATCAATGCTCGATTTATTACCTTTCATATATACATCAGTAATAATTATACCCGACAATTTTTGGTCAGCTTCGAGTGGTACAAATTGTTTGATGCTATTTAAATCTACACGCCCCTTTACAGTGCCATCAGCATATGGGTCGCTAATTGGTGTTGCAATGTGCATGGCAACATCCACCGGATTAGAAGCCATTTCAACATGGAATTTATTGATGTCGATTTTTGTTGCATCTGGAACACCTGTTGCATTTTTTACATCTACATTTACATTGATATTATTGACTGTTCCAGGCAATGAAGGATATTTAAACATGGCATTTTCAACCAAAAGTTTTAATCCGAAAGCAGGCATTCGTTTATCATTATAAATTCCTTTCACAAAAGCATCTAGAGCTAATCTTCCAGATGTTTTTACATCTTTAAAGTCGGCTGTATAACAACCTGGTACAAGCGAAAGGATAGAAGCAAAAGATGTTTCCTTGCAAACAATTTTCAAATCCATATCCATGTCTTCTTTCGGCATAGCAAAGTATCCATCTAAGCCTAAGCCAAGGTTGTTTAGTTGAAATTTATTGTCCTTAAAAGTAAACTTAAAATTAGGCATGTCAGCTAGTAAAGCCGCATCAATATTGGTGCGCAACTTATTAAAATATTTCACGCCACCGTATGTTAAATCCCATTTTTCTATTTCTGTAACAGTTGTAATATCAAAAATATCTTGTGTAAAATCACCTTTTAAAGTATGATTTGTATTGAATAATTTAGTAGCAAAACCCATTTGTGCATCATCATATAAAATAGTTGTGTTTACTAACTCAAACTTTTGTAATTGCATTTTAAATTTTGTTGGCTCACTTGCAGCCTCAGGTGTTTTACTGCTATCAGGTTTAGTAATATCCCAATTTGCTTTTCCATCTTTTAGCACCAAACCTTGTAGCAATGCATCTTTAACGGTGATATCGTTTATTTTGTATTGCTCACCTTTAATTACACTCATTAAGTTTACACTTAAATAAATGCTCTTTGCATAAATCAAGGTGTCCTTATCAAATTCCTTAATTCCAATAATTGAAAGATCATTCAATTCAAATTGAAAGTCTGGAAATGACTTTATCAAGCTCAAGTCAAAATCTTTAAAGTCGAACTTTGCATTGAGGTTTTTATTGGCTTCAGTTTTTATTACTGCAACAATTTTGTCTTTAAAAACATAAGGCAAAACCAATGCAGCAACTAGCAAAACAATAAATGTAATACTAAGTATTTTAAAAAACTTCTTCATGACATTAAAAATAAATATTAGCCGCGAAAGTAGTTAATTAATACCTTTTAAATCAATGCAACTAATCGAACAATTATGATTATTTAATAATATTGGTCTATTAATGTTCTCATTTGGTATAATCGTAAGCAGCACAATTCAGTTTTTGTGTATGTTTGTTTCGAACATAAATTAAAATATAGCATGAAAATATCACTTACTTCATTGGGATTATTGGCAATTATGAATAGTACAATAGCACAAAATATTGTTTACCCCACAACAAAAAAAGTTGATACGGTAGATAATTATTTTGGAAAAAAAATAGCCGATCCATACCGTTGGCTCGAAGATGACAATAGTGCCGAAACAGCAGAGTGGGTGAAGGCAGAGAACAAAGTAACTTACGACTATTTAAGTAAAATTCCATTTCGTGATAATGTAAAAAAACGACTAACAGAACTTTGGAATTACGAAAAAATTTCGGCACCATTCAAACATGGCTCCAACTATTTTTTCTATAAAAATGATGGTATACAAAACCAAGCTGTACTTTACAAGCAGGCCAGTTTAGACGCTAAACCAGAAGTATTGCTCGACCCTAATAAATTAAGTACTGATGGTACTGTAGCGCTTGGTGGTATAGGTTTTAGTAAAGATGGAAAAACTATGGCTTATGCAATATCAAAAGCAGGTAGCGATTGGGAAGAAATTCACGTGTTAGATGTAACAAGCGGTAATAAATTAAGCGATGTTTTAAAATGGGTGAAATTTTCTGGAATGTCTTTTAGAGGAAATGGTTTTTACTACAGCCGATACGATGCTCCAGCAGCAGGAAAAGAATTATCGAAAAAAAATGAATTTCATAAAGTTTATTACCATAAAATTGGAGAGGATCAAAGCAAAGATGTTCTTGTGTTTGAAGATAAAAATTTTCCTTTGCGAAACTATGGCGCTGGTGTTACCGAAGATGAAAGATTTCTGATTATTGCTGGAAGCGAAAGCACCAGCGGAAACTCATTAATGATAAAGGATTTAAGCAAACCAAATTCTGAATTCAAAAACATTGTTACCGATTTCGAGCATGATTTTAATATCATCGATAATAATGATGATATCTTATTAGTGCTTACAAATTACAATGCTTCTAACTACCAATTATTAGGCATCGATTTCAATAATCCTGATAAAAAACTTTGGAGAACAATTATTGGGCAAACGCCAGATTTGTTACAAAACGTAAGCATAGCAGGCAAAAGGCTTATCGCGAACTTTTTAGTAGATGTTCACAGTAGGTTATTACGATTCAATTTTGCAGGTGAACTACAAGGAGAAGTTGAATTGCCTGCTGTTGGGATGGTTGATGCCATTAACTCAGAACGTGAAAGCGATGAGGTATTCTTTACTTTTCAAAATTGGACAACACCAACCGAAACTTACAAATATGATGTATCTAAAAACAATCGTGAACTTTTCCGAAAGCCTGTAGTTCCTTTTAATAATAATGATTTTGAAACAAAGCAGGTATTTTACCCTAGCAAAGACGGTAAAAAAATTCCAATGTTTATCACCTATAAAAAAGGTCTTCAGTTAAACGGAAATAACCCTTGCTTTTTATATGCTTATGGAGGTTTTAACATCAGTGTTACTCCAAGCTTTACTGCTAGCCGTATGGTGTTCTTAGAAAATGGTGGTATCTATGCTGTTGCAAATATTCGTGGAGGTGGCGAATATGGAGAAGAATGGCACAAGGCAGGTACTGTTTTTAACAAGCAAAATGTATTTGATGATTTTATTGCAGCAGCAGAATACTTAAAGGCAGAAAAATATACTAACACTGAAAAGTTAGCAATACATGGTAGAAGTAATGGAGGACTGCTTATTGGTGCAGTAATGACACAGCGCCCTGATTTATGTAAGGTAGCATTGCCAGGAGTTGGTGTACTCGATATGTTACGCTATCACAAATTTACAATCGGGTGGGCATGGGCAACGGATTATGGTACAAGTGCCGACGAAAAGCAATGCATGAACCTACTTAAATATTCGCCATTGCACAATGTTAAAAAAACATCTTACCCAGCTACAATGGTAGTTACTGGCGACCACGACGATAGAGTGGTGCCAGCACACTCATTTAAATTTGCAGCAACCCTGCAAGAAAACCAACAAGGAAACAATCCAACTCTCATCCGAATTGATGTTAATGCAGGACATGGAGCAGGAAAACCTACATCTAAACAAATTGATGAATGGTCAGATATATGGAGCTTTGTAATGTATAATTTAGGTATGAAAATTTAAAAAAAGCACTCGCATAAATAAGAAGTACCAAGAAATTCTTGGTACTTCTTATTTTTATGAAGGAATGAATTAAACTTCTTTTTAATAACTTTGTTTAAAATAAATAAAAAATGCAAAGGCTTAGTATAATTAGTTTTTTTCTCTTCACCCTAATAAGTGGTTTCGTATTTTCTCAAAATAAATCAAAGCTAGAAACGATAGAAATAAAAACTTCTGGAGTATGTGACATGTGCAAAACAACTATGGAAAAAGCGATGGCGTATGAAAAGGGTGTAAAGAAATCTAACTTTAATGTCGAAACAGCCATACTAACAGTTACCTATAATCCTGAAAAAACTACTCCTGAAAAAATTAAAAAAGCAATTACAGAAGTTGGGTATGATGCTGATGAACTTAAAGCCAATGAGCGTTCTTACGATAAATTAAACGCATGTTGTAAAAAGGGTGCTCATAAAAAATAAAATTAATTTTTAATCAGTGAGTAATATCTATAGCTTACAAAGTATTGTTGGAATAACTCATGGTAGCTGGATACAGCATGTTTCTGATGAACAAATTTCTGATATATTAATTGATAGTAGAGCAATTGTAAATCCATCAAATTCAATATTCTTTGCGATAGTAGGACAAAGAAATAATGGACATAAATATATTGAAGAACTTTATGAAAAAGGTATAATAAATTTTATTGTCCAAGAAACATTAGATGTTTCAAAACTTACAAATGCCAATATCATTAAAGTACCAAATACTCTTCAAGCATTACAATTACTGGCTACCAAGAAGAGAAGAGAATATAATATTCCAATTATCGGTATTACTGGAAGTAATGGAAAAACAATAATTAAAGAATGGCTTTATCAACTATTGCATAACGATTATAATATTTGTAGAAGTCCGAAAAGTTATAACTCGCAAGTTGGAGTGCCACTTTCAGTATGGCAATTAAATGATGAAAATACGCTAGGTATTTTTGAAGCAGGCATTTCTTTACCGCATGAAATGCAGATGCTTCAAAGTATTATTGATCCTACTATAGGAATTTTTACAAATATTGGTAATGCACATTCAGAAGGTTTTGATTCTATTGAGGCAAAAACCCATGAAAAATTCAAACTATTTAAACATGTGCAATGCTTGATTTATTGTAAAGATTACGAAGCAATTGCCAATGAAATTATTAATTATAATACACAACATAGTGCAGAAAAGCAGATAAAAACATTTAGCTGGAGTAAAAAATCAAAAGCAGATTTAGTAATTGGCAAAATAAGTATTCAGCAAAACACAACTCAACTGCAAGGAATTTACAACAACTCATTTATTCAAATAACCATACCATTTATTGACTCTGCATCTATAGAAAACGCAATTCATTGCTGGTGCTTAATGCTTTATTTAGGAATTGAACAAAGTATTATTGAAGAAAGGATGTTGCAACTAAGCCCTGTTGCTATGAGGCTTGAATTAAAAGAAGGAATTAATAATTGTGTAATTGTAAATGACTTTTATAACTCTGATATTAACTCCTTAGCAATAGCCTTAGATTATTTAAACGCACAACCATTAGTAAAGAAAACATTAATTATCTCTGATATTTTTCAAAGTGGTATTAATGAAGAAGAGCTTTATTTAAAAGTTGCATCACTTACTAAATCAAAAAATATTGACAGAGTAATATTAATAGGTCCTGCCATTTCAAAATCAAAAAACTATTTTTTATTAAATACGGAATCATATAATTCAACAGAAGAGTTTATCGTCAGTTTTAAATCAGATAATTTCAATCAGGAAGCTATATTATTAAAAGGTTCTAGGTTGTTCGAATTTGAAAAAATAAGCCAGCTATTACAGCAAAAATCACATGAAACAATTCTAGAAATTAATCTTAATGCATTATTAAATAATTATAGGTTTTATAAGAGTAAGCTAAATAGCAATGTAAAAGTCATGGCCATGGTTAAGGCTTTTTCATATGGTAGTGGCAGTTATGAAGTGGCAAACATTTTACAATATAATCGTGTTGATTATTTAGCAGTTGCATATGCCGATGAAGGAGTAGAGCTGAGACGAAGAGGTATTAAAACACCAATTATGGTAATGAATGTTACTGCGGATAGTTTTGATAAAATTCTAGAATTTAACCTTGAGCCCGAAATTTATTGCACACGATTATTGAATCAAATATGTATTTGGACAAAAACCAAAATAAATAAAACAAAGTCCTTTAAAATACATCTAAAGCTTGACACTGGAATGCATAGACTAGGTTTTATGCCTCAAGAAATCGAAGATGCAATACATTCTATTAAAATGAGTGGTTTGCTGCAAGTCTCATCTGTTTTCTCTCATTTGGTTGCATCTGATAATGTTGAATACGATGAGTTTTCAAAGAAGCAAATAGAAATATTTGAAACAACATGTTTAAGTATTGAGGCTCAATTAGGTTATAATTTTGAAAAACATATTCTGAATTCCGGAGGAATCACAAGATTTAAAAACGCTCAGTATGATATGATACGATTAGGTATTGGATTATATGGAATATCAAATGTTGATGAAGAAAAACCTTTTTTAGAAAATGTTTGCACCTTAAAGACTGTTATATCACAAATAAAAAATTTAGAGATAGGCGATACTGTAGGTTATAGTCGAAAAGGAAAAATTGAGCACAAATCTAAAATTGCAACACTGCCTATTGGTTATGCTGATGGTTTTAGTAGAAAGTTAGGTAATGGTAATTATTCGGTATTAATTAGCGGAAAACTTGCTAAAACAATTGGAAATATTTGCATGGATATGTGTATGGTTGACATTACCAATATTGATTGTAATGAAGGTGACGATGTAATTGTTTTTGGGCAAGAGCTTTCTATTACAGAATATGCCAAAGCACTCGATACAATAAGTTACGAAGCTCTTACAAGCGTTTCTGAAAGAGTAAAAAGAATTTATTTGAAAGAGTAGATAAAGTAAACTTAGTTACTAATCTTACACCACAACATTCACAATTTTACCTGGAACCACAATTACTTTTTTAGCTGCTTTGTCATCTAAAAATTTAATCATTTGCTCGTTGGCAAGCACTGCCTTTTCAACGTCTTCCTTGCTTAATCTCAATTCCAATTCAAGATTAAACTTCGTTTTGCCATTGATTGAAATTGGATACTCAAATGAACTTTCTACTAAGTAACTTTCGTTACATATCGGAAATGCCGCAAAAGTAATACTTGTTTCGTGTCCTAAATTTTTCCAGACT
>JBEIDK010000063.1:0-16502 GCA_040383485.1 Flavobacteriales bacterium | reverse complement strand
GGAACATTTTTTACTTTTATTTCTTCACGCATTACAACCTTTTCAATATTGTTGGCTTCTCCATCACGTTTCAATAATATTTTAACAGGAGTATTTGGTGAACCTTTTAAAATTTTACTTAGTTCATCCGTTGTTTTATTCTTAACAGACTTACCGTCTATTTCTAGAATAACATCGCCAGCACGCAAATCGGCTTTTTGAGCCGGAGAGCCCTCATAAGGTTCAGCAATAGCAACATATTCACCCTTTTTACGAATTAATGAACCAATACCGCCATACTTACCAGTAGTCATATATCTATAATCTTCAATATCACTTTCTGGAATATAATTTGTGTATGGGTCAAGAGATTCAAGCATGGCATCAATACCCTTTTGTACCATGTCGCCTGGCTTTGTATCATCTACGTAGTAAGTATTTACTTCGCGAAATACTGAAGCAAAAATGTCGAGGTTCTTGGCTATTTCAAAATAATTATCTGTAAAACTGTAGGTAAAAAATGAAACTCCAGAAATAATGGAAATAATAATTAATGCCCTAAATTTTTTTATTGTTTTCATATTGCTCTTATATATTCTTTGAAAGAATAAAAGTAATACTAAAAATGCTCAAAAAAATATTCGCTTGTTAAGAAATTAAAATATGTTTTTTTTTGATAAATTTCAATCGAAACACTTAGAAAAAAAACACCTGCTGACATTTGCCGGCAGGTGTTTTAGATACATAGTTTATTATTTCTTAAACATTAAACCTAAAGTGCATCAGGTCTCCGTCATCTACTATATACTCTTTGCCTTCAATGGCTAGTTTTCCTGCATCTCTGCAAGCTGACTCGGAACCAAATTTTATAAAATTATCGTACTTAATAACCTCTGCTTTAATAAATCCCTTTTCAAAATCAGTATGAATAACACCAGCAGCTTGAGGGGCTGTCATGCCTTTAGTTATAGTCCAAGCTCGTACTTCCTTAACTCCTGCTGTAAAATAAGTCTGTAAGTTTAATAAGCTATATGCTGCTTTAATTAATTTATTCACCCCTGGTTCATCTAAACCAATGTCTTGCAAAAACATTTCACGGTCTTCGAAGCTTTCCATTGCTGCAATTTCTGCTTCCATAGCGGCAGTTATCACTAAAACTGTTGCGCCTTCTTTTGCTGCTATTTCTTTAACTGCATCAACATGCTTGTTACCAGTTTTAATACTATTGGTATCAACATTACAAACATACATTACTGGTTTGTTGGTCAATAGAAAAATGTCTTCAATATATTTTTTATCATCATCGTTAACAGGAGCACTTCTTGCGCCATTGCCTGCTTCAAGGTGTGTTTTGTAAATGCTTAAAACTTCATAACACTTTTTTCCATCCTTGTCACTTCCTACTTTTGCAATCTTTTCGAACCTTTGCATTTTTTTCTCAATGCTTTCAAGGTCTTTTAATATTAACTCAAAATCTATTGTTTCCTTATCTCTTATCGGATTTATATTACCATCAACATGCACGATGTTATCATCATCAAAACATCTTAATACATGTATAATGGCGTTTGTTTCGCGAATGTTTGCAAGGAACTTGTTCCCTAATCCTTCGCCCTTGCTAGCTCCTTTTACCAAACCTGCAATATCTACTATTTCAATGTTTGTGGGCACTACACGCTCAGGTTTTACCAGTTCTGTTAACTTATTTAGTCTTTCATCAGGAACAGTTATTACGCCAACGTTAGGCTCAATAGTACAGAAAGGAAAATTTGCTGCTTGCGCTTTTGCGTTTGATAAGCAATTGAAAAGGGTTGATTTTCCTACGTTAGGCAAACCAACAATACCACATTGTAAAGCCATTATTTTTAATTAAGGGCGCAAAGGTATTTTTTTTGTGTTTATAGGAAATAAAAATTTCTATTATCATTGGTTATTAGAACCAAACCTCATCAATAGTATTGTTTCATAAATAAATAAACAATAACCCCTGTTGCCGATACATAGAGCCATATAGGCATGGTATATTTTACTATCTTTTTATGTTTATCAATTTCGCCGGTTAAGCCCCTATAAATCGCAAACAAAGCTAAAGGAACGATTGCAGTAGCTAAAATTATGTGCGTAATGAGAATGAAAAAATAGATTGGACGCAATATTCCCTCACCTTCAAACTTTGCAGAAGGAGTTGTAGCGTGACTAATTACATAACTAATTAAAAAAATAGTAGAAAGTAATAAAGCAGTAATCATAGTTGCTCTGTGATAAGCAATATTCTTGTTTTTGATAAAATAATAACCTGCTAGTAAAACAAAAAATGTTGTTCCGTTTAAAATAGCATGAAACAAAGGAAACAATGCAGCATTAGTGAAGCCTGCATCAATTTTTGGCATCAACATTAAAATGGTTACTACCACTGGTATTGCAACTGATAGTGTTACAATAAATGGTTTATAAAAATTATCATTAACCTTAATTTCCATCTTTTTTAAAATTTGGTTGCGAATGTATATAAATTGATTCTCCAAATAACATTTGATTAAAATAAAAGTTTAAGGATAAATTTATTTTTTTCATTGATTTCTCATTTAAATAATATCTTAGTTTTGCACTTTTACAAAAAATCATGATAGACACAATTAAAAAATATTACAAAGAACCACTCATAAACTTCATTGTAAAAATGATAGTTGTTTATGGTATTTGGAAGGTGCTGCTTAAGGCTAGTCAAGTAGTAATTCCATTTAAAGCAAAGTGGGAGATAATGATGGACGCTATTTTGAACTTTGTAAATTGGATGAGTTTTTACTTGCTAAAACTAATGGGATATGACATTATTTGGAGAGGAGCATATTTAAACATTGCTGGTAAAGAAGGTGTTTGGGTTGGCCCAGCATGCATTGGCGTTGGTGTAATGGTTACTTATATTGGGTTAATTCTTGCCTACAAAGGTAGCGCAAAACTTAGATTATGGTTTATAGTATTAGGCTTATTTTTTATTAATTTTATTAATGCTCTAAGGGTAGCTGTGCTGTGTATTATTTCTGCTTCTCACAATGAGTGGGTAGAGTTTAACCACAAATACGTCTTTAATAATTTACTTTATTTATGTGTATTACTCATCTGGATTTGGTATGTAAATTTAAGTGGTAAGGAAACCAAATTACAAAATGCAACTAATGATGCCCCATAAACTTTCATTAAAATATGGTCTGTTGTTTTGGGCATTTTTATTTTGTTTTCAAACAATAAATATTCATGCTCAATCTAAAATTGCTGCAAAAAATAACTTACTAAAAGCTGTAATTGTAGAAGTTAATGTATTGCAATCATCGCTGCAAAACAAGCGAAAAGGTTTTTTAGAGAAACAAATACAGACTGAAAATCAACAGGTAAATTTAAATTATCGCGATAAGTTTTTTCAAATTGAATTTTCGGCTATAAATGCCAAAGACAGCAACAGAACTATTTTTAGGTATAAGCTTCAGGGTTTAGACGAAGAATGGATTGAAGCAGGCAGAAATCATTTTGCTAACTATTACAACCTATCGCCAGGCAAATATTTTTTTGTTGTGCAAGCAGCCAATAAAAAAGGGAAATGGAGTACTCAAAGTGCTTCTATAATAATAACCATTAATCCACCATTTTATTATACATGGTGGTTTATTTCGCTATGCATTGTTGTTATAGTATTATGGTCATTATATTATTATGAAAGTAGGGTTTCGAGGGTTACCAAACAAAAAAATATTTTAGAACAGATGGTACGGGAGCGTACTGACAAAATTTCACAACAAAATCAGGAAATTTTAAAACAAAAAGAGGAGGCCGAAAAAGAAAAAAATAGAGCAGATACATTATTACTAAATATTTTACCTGCCGACACGATTAAAGAACTAAAATCAAGAGGCAAAGCACAAGCAAGAAGTTACAGAACAGCATCAGTAATGTTTACTGACTTTGTAGGCTTTACCACTGTTTCTGAAAAATTAAGACCACAAGAATTAGTAGCTGAGTTAGATACTGCTTTTAGTAAATTTGATGAAATAATTGAAAAATACAATGTTGAAAAAATAAAAACCATGGGTGATGCCTATATGTGCGCCGGCGGAGTTCCTATTCGAAATAAAAGTAATGCGTTTGACGTTGTGCTTGCAGGATTAGAAATGCAACGTTACATGGATGGCATTAAAAACGAAAGAATTAATGAAGGCAAACATTTTTGGCAAGTAAGAATTGGAATACATACAGGTGAATTAATAGCAGGTGTTATAGGAACAAAGAGATTTGCATATGACATTTGGGGCGATACCGTTAATATTGCAAATAGAATGGAAAGCTCAGGCCAACCAGGAAGGGTGAATATTTCAGGTACCACCTTTGAAATAATAAAAGATTTTTTTGATTGTTCCTACAGGGGTAAAATACAAGCCAAGAATAAAGGTGAGATTGATATGTACTATGTAGATAAAATTAAATTAAATTTGTCCGTTGATGAAAAAGGTATTGAGCCAAACGAAATATTTAGTCAAAAATTAGCATATCAGTTGTATAGTAAATTTAATTATAAAAAAGCAGAACAGTATATTATTGAACACCTAGAGACTGGGTTAAAAGGCAATTATACTTATCATGGATTGCACCATACCCTTGATGTTAGAGACGCAGTTGAACGCATTGCTATTGCAGAAAATATTACTGGCGAAGAAATTTTTATTCTAAAAACGGCTGCACTTTTTCATGATTCTGGATTCTTGCATCAATATGATAATAATGAACCAATAGGTGCCGAAAAAGCAAGAGAACTGCTTCCTCAATTTGGATATAACGATGCCCAAATAAAAGTAATCTGCGATTTGATATTGGCTACTCAAATACCTCAGAACGCAAAAACACAATTAGAAAGAATATTGTGCGATGCCGACTTAGATTATTTGGGAAGAGATGATTTTGAAGAAATTTCAAATACATTGATGAATGAATTGATTACTGAAGGGAAAATTAGTACAAGAAAACAATGGGACGCAATTCAAGTTAAATTCTTAACCAACCATAAATACTATACAAACTATTGTATTGAAAATAGACAGCCTAAGAAGGATTTAAGAATAGAAGAAATTAAATTAAGGTATGAGAATGAAATGTATTAATCATTACTACTTACAACATCGCATCTTTCATACTCAATTGAATTCGTTTTCTATCTAGTTCTACCTCTACAACCTTTACTCTTACTGCCTGTCCAACACTCACAATTTTTGCTGGGTCATCAATAAACCCATTGGTTATTTGACTTATATGTACTAGGCCATCTTGATGAACTCCAATATCAACAAAACATCCAAATGCTGTAATATTTGTTACCACTCCATTCATAATCATTCCTTTTACCAAGTGCTCGGGCTTTGTAATATTATCGCTAAACGAAACTACTTTAAACTGCTTGCGTGGGTCGCGTCCGGGTTTTTTAAGTTCTTCAATTATATCTGTTAAGGTAGGTAGTCCATTTTTTTCTGTTACATAATTATTTAAGTCAATACTCAAGAACTTTTTCTCAGTAATAAATTCATTTAAGTCGCAACCTAAGTCCTGCGCCATTTTTTTTATTATTTGATAACTTTCTGGATGTACTGCTGTGTTATCAAGTATATTTTCTGAGGCAGGAACACGCAAAAATCCCGCACATTGCGTAAAGGTTGTAAAACCCATTCTAGGAATATCAATTAGTTTTTCACGACTTGTAAATGCTCCATTTTTATTTCTATACTCAACAATATTTTTTGCAAGTACAGCACCAATCCCCGACACATACGAAAGCAATTCCTTGCTGGCAGTATTTAAATTTATTCCTACTGAATTTACACAACTACTCACAGTAAAAGTTAGCTTCTCATTCAACAAATCGGCATCTACATCATGCTGGTATTGACCTACCCCAATTGATTTCGGTTCAATTTTAACCAATTCAGCTAATGGGTCAATAAGTCGTCTTCCTATAGAAATAGCGCTACGAACCGTAATGTCATATTCCGGAAATTCTTCACGAGCCACACTCGATGCCGAATAAATAGACGCTCCACTTTCATTAACCATTACAATAATAATTTCTTTAGGCAGCTTCATGTTGCGGATAAACTGCTCCGTTTCGCGGCCTCCGGTGCCATTACCAATGGCTATGGCTTCTATTTTAAAAATTTCTAACTTGTTATAAATCTTGCTTTTTGCAGCTATTGCTTCGTCCTTGCCGTTGAGCGGATACAGCGTTTCGTTATTTAAAAGTTTTCCATTGCCATCTAAACATACTACTTTACAACCGGTTCTGAAACCTGGGTCAATGGCCATAACCCTTTTGTTTCCTAATGGAGAGGCCAACAACAATTGTTTTACGTTTGAGGCAAATACTTCAATTGACTCTACATCAGCTTTTAGTTTATAGTGATGTATGGTTTCATTTTCTAACGATGGTTTTAACAATCGCTTGTAGGCATCTTCAGTAGCTTGCTTTAAAAGACTTGAGTTTACTGGTGAATGAATGATATTTCTATTGATGATGCTGATTGCAATTTCTTCGTTAGGAGCAATGCTCATCTTTAAATACCCTTCATTGTTACCTCTTAAGATAGCTAAAAACCTGTGCGGACGCACTTTTGCAATCGGTTCTTCAATTGCAAAATAATCTTTAAACTTAATGGCTTCTTCCATTTTTGCTTTCACTACCTTGGCAGTAATAATGGCTTTATCAAAAAAAAGTGTTCTTAAATTTGTTCTCACCATTGCATTTTCATTGATACGTTCTGCAATTATATCTAATGAGCCTTGCAAAGCATCTTCATTTGAATTTACATCTTTTTGTTTGTTGATGAACTTACTTATTACTTCATTATTTACATGAACTTTTTGTTGCCAAATAATATTTGCCAAAGGCTCTAGTCCCTGTTCAATGGCTTTTACAGCACGCGTTTTTCGTTTTGTTTTATAAGGTAAGTAAATGTCTTCAAGCTCTTGTAAATCGGAGGCATTATCAATTTGCAACTTTAAATCATCGGTTAGCTTTTGCTGTGAGTCAATACTTTCTTTTATAAATACTTTTCGTTTTTCTAACTCTACAAATTGCTTGTTTAGCTTAAATATATTTTCTAGTTGCACCTCATCGAGGGTGCCAGTTTTTTCTTTTCTGTATCTTGCAATAAATGGTATGGTGCAACCATCGGCAAATAATTGTAGTGCAGCACCCACTTGCTTTTTTGTTATGTTTAGTAGCCCCGAAATCTTATCCTCTATCATAAAAAATATTGAATGGTAAACCTATAAAATAGTAATGATAAACAGATTTAATAATATTTTTATTATTAAACACTTACTATTTTTCTTAATATTAAATTTTAGTCAATCATACCTTAAATTGTAATTGCTTAATACATTTGCAATTCGGTAAAATCATTATGAATAAAAATAAGAATTTCATCAATAGAGATATTAGCTGGTTATCGTTTAATGAACGTGTATTGCAAGAAGCAATAGACAAAGATGTACCATTGATTGAACGCTTCCGTTTTTTGGGCATATTTTCAAATAATCGTGATGAATTTTTTAGGGTGCGTGTAGCAACATTGCTTCGTATTTTAAAAATGGGCTGGAAATCGCGCGAACTGATTGGAGAAAATGCAAAAGACCTGGTAGCTAAAATTCAAAATATAGTTATTGAACAACAAGGGATGCTCGAAGATATATATCAGGAAAAGGTAACCGAACTTGCAGCCAAGCAAACTTTTATTGTGGATGAAAAGCAATTGAGCAAAACGCAAGAAACATTTGTAAATAATTATTTTCAAAATTCTGTATTGCCATTTTTGGTACCTATCATGATTAAAGAAACCGGAAATTTTCCATTCTTACGTGATAAGTCGTCGTATCTTTTTATTCGTCTCAAAAAAAATAATACTAAAAAAGTACATTATGCACTTATAGAGCTACCAACACATATTTTATCAAGGTTTGTAGTGTTACCAAAAGTGGGTATAAAAAATTACATCATGTTGTTAGACGATGTAATCAGATATGGTTTAAAAGATATTTTTTACATTTTTGACTATGATGTTATTGAATCGTATATGATAAAAATAACTCGAGATGCGGAACTAGAAATTGAGTATGACCTATCGCAAAGCATTATTGAAAAAATTACAAAAAGTTTGAAGGGCCGAAAAGTTGCAAGAATTGTAAGGTTTACTTATGATAAAAACATGCCTCTTGAAATGTTCAATTTTTTAAAAACAAAATTAAAATTGGGTGATGATAAGGTGTTGGCATCGGGTGGTAAATACCATAATTTTAAAGATTTTGCTAAGTTTCCTGATGTTGGCAAATCAAATTTGGTTTATAAAAGTCAACCACCAATTACACATCCTGCATTCGACCATAAAAAGTCTATATTAAAAGTGCTACAAAAAAACGATATTGTGCTTCACTTTCCTTATCATACTTACAACCACATTATAGATTTATTGCGCGAAGCATCTATTGACCCAGATGTAATAAGTATTAAAATAACCCTGTATCGGGTGGCTACAAATTCTAAAATATTAAATGCCTTACTCAATGCAATAAAAAATGGAAAACAAGTAACTGTAATTGTTGAATTGCAAGCCCGTTTTGATGAGGAAAACAACTTATATTGGGCCAGTAAATTGCGCGAAGAAGGCGCTATAGTGATTTACGGAGTGCCGAATTTAAAAGTACATTCAAAAATATTTCTGATTACAAAAAAGGAAGGCACAAAGTTAAAGCAATATGCTCACATAGGTACTGGAAATTTTAATGAACAAACAGCAAAAGTTTATAGCGACTTTAGCTTGCTTACTGCTGATGCTAGAATTACAAATGAAGTAAATTCACTCTTCGAATTTTATTCTGATAATTTAAAAATAGGAAAATACAAGCATTTGTTGGTAGCTCCATTTTACATGCGTAAAAGGTATGAGCTAATGATTGATAAAGAAATAAAAAATGCAAAGGAAGGCAAAGTAGCCTATATTCATTGTAAGATGAATAGCCTGGTGGATGAGGATATAATTTTAAAGTTATATGAAGCAGCGGAGGCAGGAGTTAAAATTAAATTAATTGTAAGAGGTATTTGTTCGTTGGTGCCTGATAGTAAAAAGTGCAAAGGGAATATTGAAATTATAAGTATAGTTGATAGGTATTTGGAACACAGTAGGGTATTTATTTTTGCAAATAAGGGAGAACCACTTTACTATATTTCATCGGCCGACTGGATGATACGTAACCTAGACCACCGCAGTGAAGTTGCCGTTCCTATATACGATAGCAATATTCAAAAACAGTTAAGAAAAATTTTCGACATACAATTTGCAGATAATACTAAGTCGAGAATTATTGAAGGCGAACAGCAGAATATTTATAAAACTACAGATGACAAGCCAGTGAGGGCACAGGAAGATATTTATAATTATTTGAAGCGTGGGTAGGGTCATATACAAGGTTTAATTTGAATTAGAATAAAAACTTAGAAGAATAATAATTATTAAATTTCTTGAAGGATTTATTGGTTGAAGAGTAACTTTCCTTTCTAGCTTTGAGTGTGCATAGTATTATGCATTAGTTAACAAAATTAATTAATGAAAGATGAGAGATAGAGAAATGGAATTAAAATTAAATAGAAGTATAAAATTAATTAATAAAGGAAGATATAAAGAAGCACTTGTTTTAGTTAGACAGGTTCATCAAGAATTTCCCGAGGACTATCTACCAATTGCTTTAATGGGTTCAATTTATTTTTTAGAACAGAAGTTTATTAATGCATTGCCATACTTTGAATTAGTTATTGTTTTAAAACCAGAATCTGAATTAGCATCAATTAGTTTATTTAATTGTTATGCAAGCATTCATAATCTAGATAAAGCAATGGATGAATTATTACGTTTTGTGAATTCAAATATAGAATTAAAAAAAGACCATTATAAACCATTGATAAAGGACCTATATTTCGAAACAGATAATCCACAACTTAATAAATATAAGAATATTATCAATAAGGTTTATCAAAAGTATTTTTAGTTGAGTGTGCTACTAGGCATATGTTTCTAAATAATACCTCAAATGAACTATTATGTTTTGAGTGACTACAGCAGATTCGTTAAAAAGTACTAGTGCTATTTGTACCTTAAGTTGTTGTTTGTTAGAGGCAATTATCTGATAGCAGAGTTAATTGGCAAATTCATTATTCATTGATAGATACCATCAGCGAGTCGCTTTGGAGCAGTGGGGATTGCGTTGTTATTCAGGTCTTATTTTTACGATTTTGTTGTCACGCAAAATAACTAATTCACTATTTTTAGCTTTCTTAAATTCTAAAAGTTTTTCATACACTTTTTCAAGTCCTTTTATGATTTTGTTTTTTTCTTCTATTTGAATTTCAATTGTTGTCATAATAGTTTTTTAAAAGATTAAATTTCACCTCATTTACAATATTTAGTAAGCCATCAATTTGTTTAACGGCAGTTGGTTTTGCTACAAGAAGTTCACGATTTAGTAGCACTAAAGAGTCGACTATCAATAAACTCTAAGCGAAGCGAATAACTTCAATGTCTTCTGGCACTTCTCAATTTACTTTATGACAATTAATTAATAAGCCAATTTTTTATTATTTAGCTCTACATTAAAGTTCACTTTCGCGCCCAAAGCTTCGAATACTTTCATGATTGTTTCAAATCTTGCATTTTTTACACTATTTTCAATTTTTGAAATTTGAGCTTTTTGAACGCCAACAAGTTCGCCTAATTCTTCTTGGGTCATGTTACGTGCTTGACGAGCTTGTTTTATAGCTTGACCTAACAAGTCGATTCTCAACTCACTTTCAAATACTTCTCTTTTTTCAGTTCCACGCTTTCCAATGTGTTTATCAATCATTGTATCAAGTGAAACAGTTTTAAATTTATTTGCTGACATTAAATTTATTTTTTGTTCTGTATTCCAAATATTGCTTTCTAATTTCTTCGGCCTTTTTTATTTCTTTTGATAGAGTCTTCTGTGTTTTCTTTAAAATTCCATGTGTTGCCACAACTAGTGTTTCTTTACCATCTGATTTGTCCCAAAAAGAAAATAGTCGGTATGCTTTACCATTATATAAAGTTCTAAACTCCCATATAATATCGTTTAGCTTTTTAAACAACTCATTGTCGTTCACAAATTGAGCCTTCTTGATATTATAATAAATTTTCTCCCTAGGTTTCTCTTCAAGGTTTTCTAGAAAATCGATGGCTTCTGGCAATAATTCTATATTAAAGTTTGATTTCATTCAAAGTTTAATCAAAGGTAACAATTTCCTTATTGGGAAACAAAACTTTGTAATGATTTTTCGTAGTTAAGGTTAAATAAATGTAAACTAAAAGAAGAAGATAAATGTATTGAGATGGATTTGATGCACTGAAGTGCAAAGACAAGTTATAGAATTTATGTGGGTAATTTTTTTCATAATAGGCTAATTCATATTAAAATTTAGACCCAGAATAGGTCAAATATTTACAGATGATGTTTGCGGATTTTTGTTTCGACTCCTTGTGAGTCGCATGTTCCATATGTCTCTTATTTCTATAAACATCTGATACCTCCGGTAACAATTCTAAACTTAATGACAATGAACTATTGTCTTGTAACTTACAGGACTATTTTGAACCTTCAATTTACTTTCTTAATTTAGCGGCTGGTGGAAATGTGTAGGTGGAATTTTCTAATCAATTCTAGATACAAAGGTTTCAGGCGTTACGATTTTTATAGTTGCTTTTTTGTAATCTTTAATGTTTCGAGTAATAATAGTAGTTAAATTATTTTCAATAGCACAAGCGTATTGAATAGCATCTTCAAAGTCATTAAAATCAGATGCAATTGCCAAATCTATTGTCTTGTTGTCAACTGCTAAAACATTAACCAGCGTTTTGAATTTCGCGATAATTTGTCTTGAATGAGTAGTCGAATATTGTGAACGTAATACATAGTCAATGTTAGCAAAGGAAAGCGAAGAAACATAAATTTTAATTATTCTTTTGTCGGCCAATGAAAACAATATTTCTGCGGTCATATTGAATGGTTTTCGTCCTGATAACAGGTCAATGCACACGTCGGTATCAACAAATACTTTGGTCATTTTACTTTGTGTATTTGTTAGCTATATGTTTTTTATACTCTTTTTTAATGTCTGTATTTTTAGGTAAATTAATAACGCCAGATAAACTTTTCACTAACGGTGTTACTTCATGATTCTCTTTTGGGTCAACGAGAAAATCAAGATATGATTCAATTAGTTTAGAGAGACTGGTGTTCTTATTCTTGGCATATGTCTTTGCCTGTTCTATAATGTCGCCATTCAGTTTTAGGGTGAGTTTAGTGTCCATGTAATAATTTAATTGTACGTGCAAATATATAATATTTATACGTAAATGGAAAAGTGTAGAGACAATTGGTAAGCTTTTGTCTACGCTTTCTATGAAAGGACCTTTTGCCAGTTTACGATGAGTAAATATGCTTTTCAAAATTAAACTTTTTTGTCGACTTTTAAATCGTACTATTTACGGGGGAGCTTACATACGAGAATGGGATTCATTTAAAGAAAATAATTTATTTTAAAAAGCCACAGAATATTGTACAAAAAATATTTTATTATAGGGGTAATGATATTCTTTACAAAACAGAATTTTTTAATAAAAAAGGAGACTTAAAAAAAGTAAAAAAGATCAATATAAAAAACAAGAGTTAATAATTTTACTTGCGCTATTTGGCAAACCTTGAGTAAATCATTTTTTTAAACAAACATCCTACTCCAACCTTTTTGTCACAAAATTTTGTGTGCTTTCAAATAATTGAAAAGGAGTTAGTGTGCGCCATTTCACATTGTTTAGTTTTCCACCAAGAACTATGTAATAATCTAAATTATAGTTCTGAAATTCTTCAATTACGTGGTCTCTAAAATTTAGGAAACAAATCCAACCGTCTTCTAAATCTTCGTACCACTCTTCGTAGTATGCATCGCTATCAGCATGAAAGTTCAACACATTTTCTCCAATCAAAATAAATTTATTGATGCCAGATTCTATCATCACATCAATGATGTCGCGTTTCAAAAACATAATGTCATTGCCAACACAATCATTCCATTCGCCAATCATTTCAATAATTGCATAGCCTTCATCATAATCGGCAAATAGTATTTTTATATACAATGTCTCGCTTCCAATATCATCCCATTGTGGGTGAATGGCAAAATCGTAAATGTGATTGGTGTATTCAAATTCAGAATATTCACGCTCAAAAAATGGCGATTGTTCATCTTCAGAAGCAATATAAAAATTACGCCAATTATAGTATGGTTCTAAGTCTTGCACTAAGCAAAATAAGTTTAAATAAATAAACTTACAAACCGCTTAACTTTAATTTTTTAATAATTTTATGAGCTACTTCAAGAGCGTTGAATCCATCAATAATAGACACTTTTGGAATGGTATCATTTACAATTGACTCATAAAATGTTTCTAACTCTCTTTTTATGGCATTATTTGGTTCCACCTCTGGGTTTTCGAAATAAATTTGTTTCGATTTTTTTCCTTCTCCCAAATCAATTATTAAGTCGAATGGTCCTGGTTCATCATCCATTTCCTTCAGCTTTACCAAGCTAAGTTCCTTATCTAAAAAGTCAACAGAAATATAAGCATCGCGCTGAAAAAATCTCGATTTACGCATGTTTTTCATTGATATTCTGCTTGCTGTAAGATTGGCTACGCAACCATTGTTAAACTCAATGCGTGCGTTACAAATATCTGGTGTACTGCTTACCACAGCTACCCCACTAGCTACTACAGATTTTACTGGAGAATTAACAATTGAAAGTACAATGTCTATATCATGAATCATTAAATCTAACACCACCGAAACATCAGTGCCACGCGGATTAAATTGAGCCAACCTGTGTGTTTCAATAAACATTGGGTTTGATAGATAAGGCAATGCCTTTTCAAAAGCCGGATTAAACCTTTCTACATGCCCAACTTGTATTTTAACCTTTCCTTCATGCGATAATTCTAATAATGTTTTAGCTTCTTCAACGGTATGTGTAACGGGTTTTTCAATAAATACATGTATTCCGTTTTTTACTGCTTTTTGTGCAGCTTCAAAATGATATAAGGTAGGCGTAACTATATCAACACAGCTTATTTCAGCAAACAACTCATCTTCATTGGCAAAACGTTTTATGCCAAACTCTTTAATGGCTCTTTGGGCATTTTCCTCATTTGGGTCGTAAAAACCTACTAACTCAAATTCTTTTATTTCTTTAATCAGCTTGCAGTGAATTCTGCCAAGATGCCCCACGCCCAGTATTCCAATTTTCATTTGTTTTAGTTTGATGTAGCAAAACTATCTTTTAAAAAGGGGTAATATTTTTTATTACAAAGTTTGTTTCAACATTAACAATTGAATAACAATAAAGAATGTTATGTTGAAAATTATTGAAACCAATTTATTTTAGTAGCATAAAACAAAAAAGTTGGCTTTATGGCCAACCTTTTAAAATAATATGAATTACAATCCTTAATTCTTAAACATGAGTAAAAGCTCTGTGAGTTTATCTTTTAGCTCATTTCGTTTAACTATTAAATCTAAAAAACCTTTTTCCAAAACAAATTCAGATGTTTGAAATCCTTCAGGCAAATCTTTTCCAATGGTTTCTTTCACTACCCTAGGCCCTGCAAAACCTATCAATGCTCCTGGCTCGGCAATATTTAAGTCGCCTAACATGGCAAATGATGCTGTTACTCCACCTGTCGTTGGGTCGGTAAGTAATGAAATATAAGGAACTCTGGCCTTTGCTAATAGAGAAAGTTTTGCGGAAGTTTTTGCCATTTGCATTAATGAAAAAGCTGCTTCCATCATTCTGGCGCCACCAGTTTTAGAAATAATTAGCAATGGTGTTTTAGTTTGAATTGAATAATCAATAGCACGCGCTATTTTTTCCCCTACCACACTACCCATACTTCCGCCTACAAAACCAAAATCCATACAAGCAACCATTAAATCTAAACCATTTATTTTGCCGTGAGCAGTTCTAATAGCATCTTTAAGACCGCTTTTTTTCTGTGTATCAACAATTCTATCCTTATACTTTTTTGTATCAGTAAAGTTAAGTGGGTCGCCACTGGTCATGTTAGTATTTATTTCGGTAAACACACCGTCGTCAAATAAAATTTCAAAATATTCCCTTGACCCAATTTTTTGATGGTGACCACAATTGCTACAAACCCAATAATTTTCTATGTGGTCTTCGGCAGTCATGATGTGTTTACATTCGCCACACTTATACCACAATCCTTCAGGAGTTTCCTTTTTATCTTTTGTAGAAGTAGTTATTCCTTCTTTAATTCTTTTGAACCAACTCATTTAAAAAATAATTAAAATTAAAAATTAATGATGCTAATTAGTTAACTGAACAAATAGGCATACCAAATCTGATGAACAACTATGCAATAGTAATAGATTTATCTAAATACACATCTTGAACATTTTTAAGAAGTTCAACGCCCTCAGCAAATGGTCTCTGAAATGCTTTACGACCTAAAATTAAACCTTGCCCACCAGCGCGCTTGTTTATAACTGCAGTTTCAATAGCTTCAACTAAATCGGAAGCTCCTTTGCTTTCGCCACCTGAGTTAATTAATCCAATGCGACCCATGTAACAGTTTGCTACTTGGTATCGTGTTAAGTCAATTGGATGGTCAGTTGTGAGTTTACTATATACCAATGGGCTAGTTTTACCATGCTTGGTAGCATTATAACCTCCATTATTTGTCGGTAATTTTTGTTTAATAATATCTGCTTGTATGGTAACGCCTAAGTGATTTGCTTGACTGCTTAAATCGGCCGAAGTATGATAGTCAACTCCATCCACTTTAAAGCCATTGTTACGAGTATAACACCACAAAATGGTTGCCATGCCTAATTCATGTGCACGTTCGAAAGCTTTTGCCACCTCTACTATTTGCCTTTTTGAACCTTCGCTACCAAAGTAAATAGTTGCACCAACAGCCACTGCGCCCATGTTATAAGCTTCTTCTACTGAGCCAAACATAATTTGCTCATAGGTATTTGGGTACGATAAAAATTCGTTGTGATTTATTTTTACAATGAAAGGTATTTTGTGAGCATACTTACGCGCTACGCTTGCAAGAACACCAAAGGTAGAAGCTACACCGTTACAACCAGATTCAATAGCAAGTTTTACAATGTTTTCGCTATCAAAGTACATCGGATTTGGTGCAAATGATGCACCAGCACTATGTTCAATACCTTGGTCGACTGGTAAAATAGAAAGGTAACCAGTGTTTTTTAGTCTTCCCGAACCATATAAAGTTTGTAAGCTTCTTAGAACTCGAGGATTGCGGTTGCTATTTATGAATGATTTATCTACGAAATTTTTGTTAGGAAGATGAATGGTTTCCTTAGGAAAAGTATTTGATACGTGG
>JBEIDK010000062.1:0-17034 GCA_040383485.1 Flavobacteriales bacterium | reverse complement strand
GCAGGTTGAGTTAAATGAAGTTCTTCGGCCGCTTTAGTTACACTTTGTAGCTCTACTATTTTAGAAAATATATGTAATTGATTTAATGTATATTGCATAAAAATATCTAATGTGTATAATAACAAACATAGATAAAAATATTCAACTATAACAACCCAAATTTGTAACCTTAAAAATTAAAACAAATAAAATAAATATGCAAAAGATTACAGTAGCTAAAGGAGATGGCATTGGGCCAGAAATTATGGATGCAACATTAAAAGTACTAATGGCTGCAGGAGCACAAATTGAAATTGAAGAGATTGAAGTTGGCGAAAAAGTTTATTTATCCGGCAACACTGCTGGTATAGCTAAAGAAAGTTGGGACTCTATTCGTAGAAATAAAGTGTTTTTAAAAGCTCCAATTACAACACCACAAGGTGGCGGCTATAAAAGTTTAAATGTAACAACTAGGAAATTTTTAGGATTATATTCTAATGTTAGGCCATGTGTAAGTTACAACCCATTCGTAAAAACAAAACATCCAGAAATGGATATAATTATTGTTCGTGAAAATGAAGAGGATTTATACGCAGGTATCGAGCACCAACAAACGGATGAAGTGGTGCAATGTTTAAAGTTAATAAGTCGTCCAGGTTGCGAAAAAATTGTTCGTTACGCTTTTGAATATGCTAAATTATATGGTCGTAAAAAAGTAACTTGCTTTACAAAGGACAATATCATGAAGCAAACAGACGGTCTATTTCATCAAGTATTTGACGAAATTGCAAAAGAATATCCTGAGTTAGAAAATGAGCATTGGATTATTGATATTGGTGCTGCTAAAATGGCTGATACACCTGAGGTATTTGATGTAATTGTAATGCCTAATTTGTATGGCGATGTTTTGTCTGATATTGCAGCACAAATAGCTGGTTCTGTCGGTTTAGCTGGTTCAGCAAATATTGGCGAAACCTGTGCAATGTTCGAAGCAATTCATGGTTCAGCACCAAGAAGAGCAGGACAAAATATGGCAAATCCTTCGGGTCTATTGCAAGGCGCAGTTATGATGTTAAACCACATAGGACAAAATGATGTGGCTGAAAAAATTCAGAACGCTTGGCTTACAACTATTGAAAGTGGCATACATACTTACGACATTTATAAAGAGGGTACAAGTAAGTTAAAAGTTGGGACAAGTGAATTTGCCGACGCAGTTATTGCCAATTTAGGTAAAACTCCAAGCACATTAAAACAAGTTACTTTTGTAAAAGGCGCATCATTCAATTTACCAAAATATAAACGCAAGCCTGCAGCAAAGAAAGATTTAGTTGGTGTTGATTTATTTGTGCATTGGAGTGGTTCAAACCCAGATGAACTTGCGGCCAAAATCCAATTATTAAATAATAAGTCTGCAAACTTATCAATGGTAACAAATCGCGGCATTAAGGTATGGCCAGAAGGTTTTGAAGAAACTTTTTGTACTGACCATTGGAGATGTAGGTTTAAGCCAACTGAAAGTAACAAAATTACCAAGCAAACTATTTTTGAATTATTAAAATCTGCTGATGATTTAAATATTGATGTGGTAAAAACTGAGAATCTATATGAGTTTGATGGAAAAGCTGGCTATTCGCTTGGACAAGGTCAATAGTTATAAACTTTTAATACTTAAAATTATGACAATAAAATTAATGCAAGGGCAATTTAATAATATAGATGCTATTGATTTGATAACAAAAATGGTGCATGCTAAAATAAAGTTTCAAGAAGAAAAAATTAGCCATGCAAGCAATGAAGAGGATATTAAAATGCGTGAAAAAAGAATTAAGCAATTACAAAAAGATTTATTCGAAGCAAGAACATTTATTGAGCAAAGCCCACAGCAGATTTATTTAGATGCTGAGATTGCATTAAGCTAACAGTTAAATCAAAACTAAAAATCAACTATGGTAAATGTTATAATATACCTCGATAAAATTAATGAAGCAAAACAACTCATTGACTCGTTGTTAAAGTTAGAATTAATAGCTAATGCATCTATAGATACAGATAATGTTTCATATAAAATGGAAAATGGTGAGGTGGTGCAAACCATTAATAATGTCATAACTGCTCAAACAAAATCACTATTATTTCATGAGTTGGAAATCTTTATAAAAGAAAAATATTCGAATCATGTTCCAATTTATTGCATCCCTATTATAAATTCTAATCTTGCATTTGACGACTTTATCAGAAATAATACTAAGAAAATATAAGGAGATTTTTGATGTTTGAAAACCGTAGGTTATTAATTTCAACCAAACATCAGAAGGAGAAGGTAATTGCACCCTTGCTTGAAAAAGCTTTACGGGTGCAATGCTTCGTTCCTGAAAATTTTGATACTGATTTATTGGGCACTTTTACAGGTGAAATAGAAAGAACAAATGATCCGCTAACAACAGCTCGCAGCAAGTGTTTGCAAGCAATGAAACAATTTGATTGTGATTTGGCAATTGCTAGCGAAGGTTCATTTGGGCCTCATCCAAGCATGTTTTTTGTTAATGCGGACGATGAAATATTATTGTTGATTGATTCGAAAAATGAACTAGAAATTTATTCTCGTGAATTAAGTACAGAAACTAATTTTAATGGGACTGAAATAAAATCGCTAGAAGAATTATTAAAATTTGCAGAAGAAGTAAAATTCCCAAGTCATGGTATTATCCTTAGAAATGAAAAGGAAAGTAATATCTCAATTATTAAAAATATAACTGACTTTCAAACCTTAATAAGTTCTTACGAATCCATATCCGCAAAGTTTGGTGTAGTTTATGCCGAAACTGATATGAGAGCAATGAATAATCCAACGCGCATGAAGGTTATTGAAAATGCAACATTTAAGTTGATAGAAAAAATAAAATCTGAATGCCCCAATTGTTCTGCTCCTGGCTTTTCAATTACTAATACTAAAAAAGGATTACCATGTTCACTTTGTGGAATGCCAACACAAAGCATTATTGCAGATGTTTACGAATGCAAAAAATGTTTTGTAAATAAGGAAGTAAAGTTCCCTTTGAATAAGACAGAAGAGGACCCAATGCTTTGTAATTTTTGTAACCCGTAATAAGTTAAATTTTGGCTTTTGTACAATGAATAAAAAACATTTCATTGTTTCCTTTTTTTTACAAATTTACTGCTATTGTTTCATGAATTTTGATTGTAATATTTTGCCATTTAAGGCTGTAAATTGAACAATATAAAGTCCTGGCAATAATCCCGTTAAGTCTAAGTTTATTGAATTTACATTCATTTTTTGTTCCTTTACCGTAACACCACTAATATTAAAAATTTTTAAGCTCCCCAACAATTTTTCAGTAATGCTAAATGTTGCAAAATCTATTACAATATTTGGCTGAATTAGTAAGTTATTCCTTTTAATCTTTGTTTCTTTTAAACTATTTGCAGTAAAAGAGTTATAGTAATACTTTTTTCTTGAGTCAATATTAAACTCGTTATTGCCTAAACTATAGGTTGCAATTGTATCGTAGAGTAGATTATTATTCGCATCATAAGCATAACCGTTTCTTTTACCACCGGTGAGTCCGCCTGTATTATCAAAAATAAAAATGCTATCTGCAATCAATTTATTTTCTGCATCCCAAGTTCTTAAAACATCTTCAAGCGGTGTAAATTGACTCATATTTACATTCCATAATTTAGTTGTCCTCTGGATTTCATTTTTATTAAAGTCGTATAAATAATTTATTTGGGTATTAATTTGCCAAATTTGTCCGTTCCACTGCAATTCTTCTTCCTTAAATGGTTTTATGAAACCAGTATTTGTTCTGATGTATTTTATAGTTTTCATCCATTGATTTGAAGTTGAATTCCACTCAAAATCAATATATTGAATAGGAGCTTCAAGTTCTGTATTATTTGGCCAAACAAGGCTATCAGTTCTTTTGTAATCGTTCCAAGAATTGTTGGTGTAATTTTGTGTATTTATTGTTTTTACTTGATTAAATTGGTTGTACAAATAGTTGGTTTTATTTTCATTTACCCAATTGCTTGTTATAGTATCCCAATTTTGTTTAATGCTTAAACTTAAATTATTACCACTAAATGAATTAATAATTTTTGTTTGATTGCGCCAAGTTCCTTGATTTGCTTGCCAGCTAAAGGTTGTCATATCAATTAATCTGTGGCTTGCATCAATAGTTCTTAGCGTTTTGCTTGTATTTTGAAGTTGGAAACTAATGAAATTAAAATTTTTTATAATCTCCTCAATACATTCATTACTTGAGTTATAGGTAAACGCAACCTTATAAGTATTCAACCAAGTACCGGTAAAATACTGTTGGTGAGTATTATACTCTGTAATGTTTCCAAGTGTATCTCTTATAATTTGAGTAGAATCAATAATTGCCGAAAATTCTGTACCATCATATTGCTTTGTAACATCACCAATTGGCAGATAAATAGAGGTAGTTAAACTTTTATTTTTTCCACCGCCAAATTGTTTATTTGCCGAATATGTTGCCGATGAGTGAAATAGAATAGTCAATAAAATTAAATATCGCATAATTTACTTTAAAATAAGTTTCGCTAAATTATAAAGTAAAAACTAAAATTTATTATTTTGTTTCAAAGGTTTATTGTTGAAATGTTTTCTCAATATTCATTAAGAGCGTTTGAAATTCAATTATCATTGAAGCCTTAATTAATATAAATGTCTTCAACTGCAATTATTGTTACCATACTAATTTATTCAGCAATTCTATTTGCTGTAACTATTTTCACTGCACGTAATGCAGGTAATAAGGGTTATTATAAAGGTAATAACTCTTCTCCATGGTTTGTTATTGCTTATGGTATGATTGGAGCTTCGCTTTCTGGAGTAACATTTATGAGTGTGCCTGGCAATGTTGCCAACACTCAATTTTCATATATGGCATTGGTTTTTGGTTTTTTTGCAGGCTATGCAATTATTACCACTGTGCTTTTACCACTTTACTATAGGTTAAACCTTACATCTATTTATTCTTACCTTGAACAAAGAATAGGAATACAAAGCTATAGAACTGGAGCATTCTTCTTCATGCTTTCTCGAACAATTGGCGCTTCATTTCGAATGTTTTTGGTAGTAAATGTATTGCAAGCTTTTGTTTTTGAGGCTTTAGGAATACCATTTATTGTAACTGTAGGAGTGTTCATAATACTTATTTTACTATATACTTATCAAGGCGGTATTAAAACTATTATTTGGACTGATACGCTGCAAACTACTTGCATGCTTGCCGCTGCAATTATTTCGGTTTATTTAATTACATCAGATTTAGGATTTTCATTTAGCGAAATGTTTGTACAAATTAAAAATAGCAAGTATTCTCAAATTATTTTTACAGATGTGCATGATAAACGATTTTTTATTAAGCAATTTGTTAGTGGTGCTTTTATAACTATTGTAATGACAGGGCTTGACCAGGAAATGATGCAGAAAAATTTAAGTTGTCGAAACTTGAAGGAAGCACAGAAAAATATGTTTTCATTTAGCATTGTATTGGTATTGGTAAACTTATTATTTCTAATGTTAGGGGCACTTTTATTTATTTATTGTACCAATCATAACATTGAAATACCTAAAAAAACGGATGAACTTTTTCCTATGATTGCCATAAATTATCTTGGGCCAATTGCAGGTTTGGTTTTTATTATTGGCTTAATATCGGCAGCATATCCAAGTGCTGATGGCGCCTTAACTTCACTAACCACATCATTTTGTATAGATATTTTAAAACTAGATAAACGAACAGACCTTACAGAAAAACAAAGTATTAAAACTAGAACATTTGTTCATTTGGCATTTGCGATTTTATTGTTGTTTGTTATTGTTGTTTTCAGACAAATTAATGACGAAGCAGTAATTTCAAAGTTATTTAAGGTAGCAGGCTATACTTATGGTCCATTACTCGGACTCTACTCATTTGGGCTCTATACGAAAAGAATAGCCAATGATAAGTTAGTGCCTTTTATCTGTATTCTTTCGCCTGTAATTTGTTATGTTCTTAATAGCAATAGTAAAGAATGGTTTGATGGTTATGAGTTTGGATTCGAATTACTAGTTATAAACGGATTAATTACTCTTTTTGGATTGATTGTGATAAGCAAGAATAATAAGAACTTAGTAAACCTTTCATAAATATTATTGTTTTTAATGCTGTTAAAACTATTTTATATTTAGGTAAATAAGATTTTATCCTCTTCAATTTTCAATTACATTTGCGCAAAAATTATCATTTTAAAAGTGAGTAACAATAATGTTCAAGCCATAAAAACAAATAAAGTAAGTGTATTCAAAGATTTGGTACAATTTACAAAATTCAGACTAGCCTCATTAGTAGTTTTATCGGCTGTATTATGTTATCTATTAGCAACAAAAAATCCAGATGGGATAACTATTTTGTTGCTAACAGTTGGAGGTTTTTTGGTTACTGCATCTTCAAATGGATTTAATCAAATTATTGAGCGTGATTTAGATAAAATCATGAACCGTACCATGAATAGACCATTACCGTCGGGCAGAATGAAGCTTGACAATGCATACATTATTTCATTTGCTACAGGCTTATTTGGGTTGATTTTATTAGCATTTATAAATTTGACATGTGTTATACTTGGTTTTTTTGCCTTGTTAAGCTATGTATGGATTTACACTCCTTTAAAACAAAAAACTCCTTTTGCTGTTTTCGTTGGAGCATTCCCCGGAGCAATACCACCTATGCTAGGCTGGGTTGCAGCTTCAGGCAAAATAGATGTAGGAGCGCTAATTTGTTTTGGAATACAATTTATTTGGCAATTTCCTCATTTTTGGGCAATTGCATGGGTGCTTGATGATGATTATAAAAAAGCAGGATTTAAAATGTTACCTTCAGGATTAAGAGATAAAGCAAGTGCATTTCAAGCTTTTGTTTATGCAATAAGTTTAATACCTATTTGTTTAATCCCTTATTATTTTCACATAACAGGTTTAACAAGTGCAATTGCTTGTGTTATTATTAGTATCGCTTTTTCATATCAAGCATTTCAACTTTTTAAAACTTGCGAGTTAAAAGCTGCAAGGCAACTTATGTTTGGTTCGTTTCTTTACTTACCCTTGGTTCAAATATTATTAGTGTTAGATAAAATTTAATTATGGCAGATATTACAACTTCCGAAAAAGATATTATTCGTAGAAAAACAGCAATGCCTATGTTAGCCTTAGCAATAGGGAGTATGATTATGCTTTTTGCCGGCTTAACTTCTGCAATTGTAGTGCGTCATGCCGAAGGAAACTGGCTTAAGTTTGATATGCCTAGAGCTTTCTACATTAGTACAGCAGTGATTCTATTCAGTAGTTTTATAATGAATATGGCTGTAATATCCATTAAGAGTGGCCAAAATAAAAGAGCATCGCTATTGTTATTTGCAACTTTTTTAATGGGTTTATCTTTTGCCTTTATACAGTTCAGTGGCTGGGCTGCATTGTATTCGCAAAATGTATATTTTGCAGGTAGAAGTTCAAACGCATCAGGTTCATTTTTTTATGTGCTTACTTGGCTACACCTTATGCACATGGTCGGAGGTTTAATAAGTCTACTCGTGTCATCATATAATGCCAATAAAGGTAATTACACCCCCGAAAATTATATAGGACTTAAACTAACATCGGTATTTTGGCATTTCTTAGGAATACTTTGGGTTTATCTATTTTTGTTTTTAAACTATATGAACTAATTTATTACAAGTGTATATATGTCAAATATTTACAAATTACTTTTTACAAACTCTTGTGAGTAGTTTTTAATCATTTGTCGTACAATTCTAAACTCCTCCATTATTTCTTGTTCATTACCAATTGATTTTGCTGGGTCAGGAAAATTTTTGTGAAACCTTTTTGCTTTGCTAGGAAAGAATGGACAGCGTTCTTTGGCATTGTCGCAAACAGTAATGACATAATCAAATTCAATATTTAAGTATTCTTCAATGTTGTTTGATGTATGTTGCGAAATATCAATATTGTCTTCTTTCATTGTGGCAATTGCTCTAGGATTTACACCGTGAGTTTCAACGCCAGCGCTATAAATTTCTGCCTTGTTGTTTGCATAAAATCGTAAGTAACCTTCTGCAATTTGGCTCCGGCAACTGTTGCCTGTGCATAGAACTAATATTTTTTTCATCTGTCTATTTTTACAATGCTGATAAAAATCCAAAGTAAGTTGATAATGGTAAACCTTGCGTCAAAACCATACGCAAAGTTTAAGCAAACAATTCCAGCTAGAATTATTAAGAAACGTTTATGTCTGCCGATATATTCAGTTATGTGTTTCATACTTTTAACAACAGCCACCGCCTGGTTTACAAGAATTTTGAGTTGATACTTCTGCTAAATTTACTTTCAATTTTTCTTTTGGAATGCCGCAACTGTCAGAAGCCAAACAAGCTGTTTGTTTTGAAATAAGAACAAAGTTTTTCCCATTAAAATCTAAATCATACTTTCCAATTGTTTGCAAACGTTTTGTTTGATTTTTTTGTGTTTGCGAATCTTTGATTTCAGCTTGATATTCAACTTCAATTTCTAAATTTTCCATTCCCAATTTTTCTTCCGATAGTTTAATGATGTTAAGCAATTTTGTTGGTTTTAAACGGTGTTCAAAGTCGTTTGCGTCCCATAATTGAAAATTTGCAACCTTCTCATTTCTGATTGTGCCACCACAGTCTATGAAATGTTTAGTAACTACGCCTACTTCGGTAACGTGAAAATGTTCAGGAACAGTAGTTCCGTTTTGAAGTTCAAAATTTACTGATTCAGCAGTGCTTAAATGTTTCTTTATTTGTTCAAGTGTCATTTTATTATTTTTTAAAGGATTTAACGATTAAGAAAGCGGTTTCTGATAATTTCGTTTAGTTTGATTTTATTTTTTTAGCAACAATTACTTTTTTTCTTTTCTAACTTATCCGAAATGTTTGCGAAATAATTTTGAAGTTTAGTCAATGCTTTTTCGTCAATGCAGTAACAAATGGCGTTGCCTTCAATGCTACCTTTAATAATGCCAGCGTTTTTAAGTTCTTTTAAGTGTTGAGAAACTGTAGGCTGAGCTAAAGGCAATTCATTAACAATGTCGCCACAAATGCAACTATCTATTTTAATTAAATACTCAATAATAGCAACCCTTGCAGGATGTCCAAACGCCTTTGCAAGTATCGCAATGGCGTTTTGTTTGTCTGTAAAATGTTCTGTTTTTGTAGCTCCCAATTCAAATTATTATATTGCAATATTACGATGAATATTTGAAGTTACAAGTCGTATCATGAAATAATTTTTCAACTGTCAATTTATAAGTTGTTTGGTCGTAGTTCTCATCAGTTTTTTAGCCAAGTATGCTTAACAAAGGCTGAATTACTGTCTTTTCCATCTTTGCCAAATTCTTCACTAATTATTTCAATATCAACATTATTCCAGATTACGCGTCAGAGGTTCGTAGTGAAGCGCCAAATCCCAACAAAATTTTAACTTTTACGAATAAATCATATTAAATTTATGATGCATGGGAAAAAGTTGTTTACTTCATATTCTGAATGTTTTTTTCCTTGTAATAGAATTTCTAATGCGTAATCTGGTAATATGTAATTTAAGTCTTGATTTTATCAATTCTTTATCAAATATGTTCTCCGTCAAATAAAATCGTTATTGTATCAAATAAATTTCCTTCTTTTTCGTTTTGATAAATGTGTGAAAAAAAAAATTTACTGGTTTTATCATTTCTTTTAATTTCAATTTTAGCGAACACGGTTTAAGGTTTACCCTTTGAATAATCAGGATAGGTTAAGGTGCATTACCAAATAACAGTTAACTTTTCAAAATCATTTAAAATTTAACCTAACACATTTTTTTAGAAAGTGCCATTTTTTTTGGTGCTTTTTATTTTTTATTTATCTTCGTTTTAATTTCATAAAAGTTAAACCATGAAAAAATTACTTTTCATCTCAATTATAACTACAGTATTGTTTAGTTCTTGTACTAAAGAACCCACAGCTACAAAAATTTTAATGCAAGGCAATTGGCAGCTAACAGCAGCAACCGATGCCAATGGAAATGACATTTTATCTAAAGTAACATTTCCAGTAACAGTTATTCAACTTACAGACGATAACGGAATGATAGGAACTCATGCCCCTTTGGCAACAAGGGTGGTATATGGAGATACTAAATGGACAGAGGCATCTGGTAAAATGAATCAGCTATTTGATTATGCAAATTTTAGATTTAACACAGGTGAATTTTTTGTGGGCGAAGGATCGGTTGATAATTTTACAATAGAATTTAAACTTCAGGCAACTGCCATTGCTGGTGGTGCGCTTTCAGATATCCTCAGTATTTTTGGTGTTGCAAATGGATGGCTTCAGCAAACAGTTTATCATAAATTTACAAATGTAAAAATTTCATTTCCAGGCGAAGAAGCAACAATTTTTACCTCTAAAGCTGATGAAGAAAGAAATATCATGATTTGGGAATTCACTGACGCAACACAAGGATTTTATAATTATAAAAATGCTCAAGGCAATTCTGTATTATGGAATGGTTGGCCTGTAGATAAATTTTCTAGAGGAAAATATACTTGGACAAAGAAAACCGAAGGAATAAACGACATCGTAAAAGCAAATCTCTAATTTCTTTACAGATTTAAAGTAGTGATTATATAATTAAATTAAAAAAATCATTTCTTTATAGTTCTAAATTTGTCATTTTATCAAATTAAATAGCCAAAGAAAACTATTACAACAATGATAGAATAAAGAGTCTTGACTGTGGAATATTAATTATGTTTTGTGAATTACACTGCAAAGCAGCATTGATATCAACGAATTCTATTGATTAATCAATAAATGCATATTTAATTTACCTTCTGCGTTGTGTTTGGCAGAATAGGTAACAGCTTTGCTAAAGACGAGGACTATATGGGTAGACGATTTGGTTTTGTCAATTATAAATTTAAGTTTAGCGCAGCGCAGTCAGAGACATACGCCGAACAACAACATACTGCATCTAACGAAAGTACAATTCAATAATCAATAATTGCACATTGATGTCATTTGAGTTACTTATTTCTAACTCAGGCGATTTGTGAAAGCTGAATAATAAACCATTAAAGGGTTTCTTTTTACAAATCTATTACAATAGGTAAATCAATAAGCTCGGGTTTTATATCATCTTTGGTCTTGAAAATGTTGCCAAATTTACTCCACTTTGGTGTTTTCTTTATTCCTATAGGATAAGCAGTGAGTTTGTTATCTTTAATATGTATGCGTACAAAGTTTTTGTAGTGTATTATTCTTAATGAAGAAAATGCTTCATCATCATGCATTCCAAATAAAAGATTACTTATTAAAAGATAAACCCCAACAAGCACACCCGATAAAATTCCACCTGCAATAAATACCATTATACTTATGGATAAAGCGTTCCATGGACCATCGGGTATTTTTAAAACACCATACGAAAAGTAAGAGAAAAAGCTAAGAGATGAGAGCATTAGAAAAACATGTCCTATTCCATGAACAAGGCCAAATAAACTTACAATCTTGTATTTTGATGACTTACTGTCACAAAATTTATAGAACCCAAAGATGAAAATAAAAAGGATGAGGATACAGATTGGGTTGAGCATAAAGCACGTAAGCATATGCAAAACAATTTCTTTATCAAAGATGTCGCTTGTGCTTTGCAGTTCATTAAATATTGTACCGGGTCTATCATCGCCAAAGCTAGTAATGAATAAAGAGTATGCCATTATAAGATGTATGGTTGAAAGGAACAATCCAAAACCAAGGTTTTTAAATGGAAATAAAAGATTCAGAAATGCTAGCTTTCTTGATGTTTTGACTTTTGGAAATGTTTCCTTTAAATCAAAATCACCATCGTGCATGTTTGTAAGATGATTTGGCAAATTATGCGTTGGATGCAGAAATGCTCCACCACCGCCTGCAGTTATTTTATGTTTTATTTCTTTGCCATTTACAACTTGCGAATAACGTGAGTAATGGTGCAAATCTCCGGTTAAGGTAAGTTTTTGAGTTAATCCATTATCAACAATACATTTCAATTCGAAGGTTTCTAGCGAATGATATTTTTCGGGAGTTTTACCATTATAAATCCAGCTAGGCTCGGGGGTGCACAAAATTACGTTATCTCCTTTTTTCATTTTTTCTTTTGCCACCCCATCAAAATAAAGAAATTGATTTTCATCAATAGTAGATTGCAACTGAAAGTCTAATCCCCAGAGCCAAGTATTTGTGGTAAGTTGAATGGCAAAATAACTTCTATTTTGTAAAGTTTGGTAGCCTCCAATTGCTTTTTTACGGCAGAATATTTCAACGAAATTATATAATCCATCATACCAATCATGATTACCTGGAATGGCATATAAATCCGTTGCTCTGCTCGGTTTGCATGTTGACTAGCATTTTCAAGAGGGCCAATAAATCGGTTCTCGTATTCTTCCATAGTTGGTGCCGGATATACTTGGTCACCACCAAAAACAACTATGTTACCTCGTTTAAGATTTTTGTTTTCTCCATTATGATGGACCGCAATTTTTTCTTCAGATATTAATCTCATCATCGAATAAGTGGGATCAAAACCATCTCCTGAATCAGAAATATAATCAAGCCAAACCTCATTTTCTTCTGCATTTGTGCTATACGTTTCGCAAGGTGTTAATGCGGCAAAAGTTTCCCGCTTATCTGCACGGGTGCCAAATATAGAGGAAAGTATGGAGCGTACTGCTGTGCCTGCAAGTTGGCCTACATCAAACCAGCCAACCATTTTTTGAGGTTTAAAATTTTTCATTGCTCTTTATCCGAAATCTACAAGTTGTGTATTAGAAATATGAATTTTAGGTTGGCTAAAGTATTAAAAAATTGCACACGCCATCCTATTGCAATTAACAGGGCTTAAATATTAAATTGTAGAGCTTCTTAGAATAACTTATTTTGGGTTTAACTTTTATTGATTGTTTGTAAAAAGTCTTGAATTGAAAAGTTTAATTTACAAAATGGTTTATTTAATTTATGGTGGATTTGGTTTCCAGAAATAATAATAGAGAAGTTGTCGTTATAAATAAAAAATAATTAATCTTGCGTTAAAATAGTGATTAAAAAATAAAATTATGAAAAAAATAGCCAGTCCAATTTCAACAATTAAAGATTCATACGATGTTGTAGTAATTGGTTCAGGTTATGGAGGATCCATTGCTGCTTCAAGGTTTTCGCGTGCTGGTCAAAAAGTTTGTTTGCTCGAAAGAGGCGAAGAGAAACTGCCAGGCGAATATCCAAATACGCTAATGAAAGCTGAAAAGGAATTTCAAATGAATACCCCAAAAGCACATATAGGCCCTGAAACTGGAATGTATGATATGAATATTTTTGAGGATATTCAAGTATTGGTTGGTTGTGGATTGGGTGGCACGTCATTAATAAATGCTAATGTTTCTATTAAACCTGAGCAGCGGATATTTGAAGATGAAAGGTGGCCGGAAGTAATTAAAAAAGAGTTTATGGATGAAAGCAGCGAGTTGCATAAGGCATACCATGTTGCTGAAGATATGCTCAAACCATCGCCATTGCCTAGAGCTGTTACTACCAATAAATTAATTGCTCTTGAAAAAGCAGCAAAAGCAATTGATGAAAAATTTTATAGAACAAGCATCAATGTGAACTTTGATGTAGATGGTAAAAACCATGTGGGAGTAGAACAGAAGCCATGCAACAACTGTGGCGACTGCTGCAGCGGATGTAATTATTTTGCAAAAAATACTTTGTTGATGAATTACTTGCCTGATGCCAAAAATAATGGTGCTGAGATATTTTGTGAAACCAAAGTAACCCATATTGTAAAAACAAAGGATGGTTATGAAGTTCATTTTAAACTTATAGGAAAAGGAGCTGAAAAGTTTAAAGCTCCTACCACATTCATAAAAGCTAAAAGTGTTGTTGTTTCTGCAGGCACACTAGGTTCAACCGAAATTATGTTACGTTCTAAGGCCGCAGGGCTTGATGTTTCAGGTACACTTGGAAAAAGTTTTTCTGGCAATGGAGATGTGCTTGGATTTGGATACAATACAGAAATGGATGTTAATGGTGTAGGCTCAGGAGACTCCGATAGATATTTAGATAGACCTGTTGGACCTTGTATAACGGGAATAATTGATGCTCGAGAAAAGGGTAATTTAGATGATGGAATGATTATAGAAGATGCTGCAATACCAGGAGCGCTTTCGGGTATATTGTCGGGAGCACTTGCTTTGTTGGATACTGTTATGGGCGAAGAGGTTAATCATCACGAAAGTATAAAAGATAAACTTGCACAACGTGCCCGAAAAATGGAAAGTATAGTTAGAGGGGCTTATTATGGAGCAGTGCGTAATACGCAAACATTCCTTGTCATGTCAACTGATTCCAGCAAAGGAGAAATGACCATCGATAACAATAGACTTAATTTAACTTTCCCTGGAGTAGGCAACGAGCATATTTATAAGCTTGTTGACCAAAAACTTAAAAAAGCCACAAAAGCAGCTAAAGGAGACTATGTGAAGAATCCTGTATGGTCTAAAGCCATGGGTAATTCGCTAACCACAGTGCATCCGCTTGGTGGCTGCGTGATGGGTGATGATTATAATTCAGCTGTTGTAAATCATAAAGGACAAGTGTTTTCGAAGGATGGAGTTCACGAAGGACTGTATATTATGGACGGCTCTATTGTTCCGCGTGCACTAGGTGTGAATCCTTTGATAACAATATCGGCTTTGTCTGAGCGTGCCTGTGCTTTAGCTGCAAAGGACAATAACTGGCATATTGATTTTGAGTATAGACATAAAGATGGCAACATAGGCGAAGAAAGTACTGTTGGTGTTGAGTTTACTGAAACAATGAAAGGGTATTTCTCGAAAGAGGTAACCAATATGGATTATGAAAAGGGTGTTGAACTTGGCAAAAACAATGGTGGTGATTTTAAATTTACACTTACAATTATCAGTAATGATGTGTATGATATGATTAAAAATCCTGACCATACCGCACAAATGATTGGTACTGTAACGGCTCCATCGTTATCATCACAACCATTGTCGGTGTTGAATGGCACATTTAATTTATTTACAGATGACCCCAATAATGTATCCACAAAATTGATGAAGTACCGCATGATTTTAAATTCGGTAGAAGGAGTTGACTATTTTTTTGATGGGTTTAAATTGGTGCAAAATCAAAAAAATAAATTAGATATGTGGCCAGATACCTCCACCCTGTTTATCACTATTTATAAAGGAAGAGATGATAAGGGTGCGATACTTGGAAATGGAATATTAAGGATAAAGACTGCCGATTTTGCAAAACAAATGACCACCATGAAGGCAGTGAATGCCAAGTCGAAAATTGAAGGATTAAAAGCAGTAGCTGCATTTGGAAAATTCTTTAGCAAGTCTCTTTTTAAGGTGTACGGAAGGGCTTGGGTACCAGATGCCGTTTTTGATGAAAAAGCAGAACCAAGAATAAAAAGACTGCTTAATACTGTTGAGCCAAGCAGGCATCCTTTAAAAACCGAAGATGGTGTTGATTTAATGCTGACGCGTTACTATGGCGGAAGCAAAGGTCCGTTAATGATGATACATGGATTTAGCGGCAATCAGTTAACCTTTAATATTGATACTGTTGATACCAACGCAGTAGAGTACTTTACTGATAAAGGCTTTGATGTATGGTTGCTCGATTACCGTTTGAGCAGCATGGTAAAATCATCTCATGACCAACACTCATTAGATGAAATTGCAATGTATGATTTGCCTGCAGCAGTAAATAAGATTTGTGAACTTGCAAGCGTAAAAGAAATAGATGTGCTAGCCCATTGTGTTGGTTCAATTACCATGTTTATGGCATTATTAACTGGCATGAAGGGGGTACGATCACTTGTGAGTGCGCAAATTGCAATTGATTTTAAACCAGGATTTCAAGTAAAAGCAAAAACCGATTTATATCTTCCAACACTTTTAAGCGATATGGGTGTTGAATCTCTATCTGCATACACTGATTCAAATGCCAGTTGGGAAGAAAAAATGTATAACCTGTTTATTAAATTATATGCTGATCATAGTGCCGAATTTTGCACCGATCCTTCTTGTCAGCGAATGTGTTTTATGTTTGGACCGCTAATTGAACACCAACAACTGAACGATAAAACACATGCTGCAACAATTGAAATGTTTGGAACCGCCAACGTAACAAGTTATAGGCATCTTGCATTGATGATGAGAGAGAATAAAGTACTAACAGCTAAAGGAGAAGATTCATACAGAAAAGGAATAAATAATCTTTCAATTCCTATTACATTTATTCATGGTGAGAAAAATGGTTTGTTTGATGTTGAAAGTACAAAAGAAACTTATGAATCTCTGTGTAAAGCAAATGGAGAAAATTTATACAAACATCATGTTATTAAAGGATATGGACATAACGATTGTATGTATGGCAAGAATGCGGACAAAGATGTTTTTCCGTTAATATTGGAGCATTTTCAATCTATTGAAAATTAAAACAAATGCATATAATGCTAAAATCAATTCCAATATTTTTTTTCATTTTCTTTTTATCTATCAATGGATTATCTCAATCCATACCAAACCCAAAAATATTAGTCCTTACTGATAGCATGTCGGGCGAATTTATTGGTGATTATTTTTATTTCTTCAAAGAAGGAAAGCATAAATTATCAATTGATTCAGTTACCAGTCCTGCATTCAAAAAATATTTCGAAAAGAGTAATCTAAAAAGGTCAAATTTTGGGAATCAAGAATATGCTGTTTGGAACAAATTTACCTTAACTAATCAAACAAATCATGAATGGATGTTTGATATTGGCGTTTACACTATTGATAGCATCACCGTTTATTATCCTAACAAGGATGGTTCTTATCGTGTTGTAAATTCTGGTCGGTTTTTTCCTTTTAAAGAAAAAAAATATAAATCGAATTCATTTCTTTT
>JBEIDK010000061.1:0-17080 GCA_040383485.1 Flavobacteriales bacterium | reverse complement strand
TTGCTATATAGCTGTATTTTGTCTCGTTGAGGTTCCATTGTGTTTTTTAACTTAGGGAAATACAAAATACCTGTTAAGTTAAATGGAAAATCAACATTCAAATGAATATGAAATAATGGGTCTTCAAAATTCATTGGATATAATTCACGATAAAAATTTTTATAGTCTTCGTCGCTTAAATCTGCAGGCTTTTTTGTCCAAGCAGGAGCAGAATTGTTAATTGCTTTATCCTCGAAATGAATTTCAATAGGTAAAAATTTGCAATATTTATTAAGTAGTGTAGTGATTCGTGCGTTTTCTAAAAACTCTTCTGAATCATCAGCAATATGCAATGTTATAGTCGTACCAACTGAATCTTTTGTAGTTGCAGTTAAAGTATAATCAGGACTTCCATCACATTCCCAATGTTGAGCAACTGCATCTTTTTGATGAGAAAGTGTCGTGATTTCAACCTTTTTAGAAACCATAAATGCCGAATAAAATCCTAATCCAAAATGACCAATAATGGCATTTTCATTTTTATCCTTGTATTTGTTTACAAATTCTTCAGCACCTGAAAACGCTATTTGGTTAATGTATTTTTCAACTTCTTCGGCTGTCATACCTAAACCAGTATCAGCTATAGTAATTGTTTTGGCTTCTTTATCTATTTTAACTTCTACCTTATAGTATTCCGGAACAGTTCCAGCTTCACCCAAAGTAGAAAGTGTTTTTAACTTTTGGCAAGCATCTACAGCATTTGAAACTAATTCACGTAAGAAAATTTCATGGTCACTATAAAGAAATTTTTTAATGATTGGGAATATGTTCTCTGTTTGAACATTAATTTTACCAGTTGATTGCATGATATTATTTATTAAAAATTTTTTCTGCATTTTTCAATAACTATACCAACAGTACTTAAATGTCATAATGTCAATGAAAATAACATTATATAATAATTTTGTCGTAGTAAATTCTAATAGACTCCTGTTCAATATTTTTAACATGACATCAATACTCTAATTGTTAAGTTTGCCAATGACATTTAATTTTGTTGTTGATTAAAAATAATGAACACTAGCAATTCAAAAAAATCCTTATCAGAAGTACATGGAAGCGTAAATACTTCAATTAAAAATACAGGGTTTAAAAAATTGTTAGCTTTCTTTGGCCCAGCATATATGGTTAGTGTAGGTTACATGGATCCCGGAAATTGGGCTACCGATATTGCTGCTGGAAGCAAGTTTGGGTATAATTTACTTTGGGTGTTATTAATGTCGAATTTAATAGCATTATTATTACAAAGCTTAAGCGCAAGACTTGGCATTGTAACTGGACGTGACCTTGCTCAGGCTTCACGCGAAAACTATCCTAAATACATTAATGTTTTTCTTTATTTTTTTGCGGAAATTGCAATTGCAGCATGCGATTTGGCAGAGGTATTAGGTATGGCAATTGGGCTTCAACTTTTATTTAATTTACCTATTCTATATGGCGTTGTTATTACAGTTTTAGACTCATTCTTGCTTATTTACCTTATCAATTTTGGTATAAAAAAAATGGAAGCGTTTATTATATCATTAGTAGCAATTATAGGTCTTTCTTTCTTAGCAGAAATGATGTTTGCAAAACCCGATATGGCATTACTAATTCGAGGTTTTAAACCAGGTTTATTAAGTGAAGAGGCACTATATTTAGCCATTGGAATTATTGGGGCTACCGTAATGCCTCACAATCTTTACTTGCATTCTTCCTTGGTTCAAACCCGCAAATTTGAACGTAATGACATAGAAATTAAACGTGCTATTAAGTTTAATATTATTGACTCTGCCATTGCGCTTAACCTTGCATTCTTTGTAAATGCTTCTATTCTTATTTTAGCTGCTGCCACTTTTTTTAAGAATAATATGTTTGATGTTGCTGAAATACAAGATGCCTATAAATTTCTTGCTCCAATAATTGGTAATAGCTATGCACCTACAATATTTGCAATTGCATTAATTGCTGCTGGACAGAGCAGTACAATTACAGGAACACTAGCAGGTCAAATAGTTATGGAAGGGTATTTAAATTTACGTATTGCTCCTTGGATGAGAAGACTTCTAACTCGTTTGTTAGCAATTATTCCTGCATTTATTGTTATATACTCTTTTGGCGAAAGTGCCACTGGCAGACTTTTAATAATGAGCCAAGTTATACTGAGTATGCAACTCGGCTTTGCAGTAATTCCGCTTATACATTTTGTAAGTGACAAAACAGCAATGGGAAAATATGCTATTAGCACTAAAACAAAAATTGCAGCTTGGGTAAGTGCGCTAGTAATTGTGAGCTTAAACATAAAGTTAGTTACTAATTTCTTAATTGAATATTTAAATAACAATGAAGGATTGAATATTTTAAAATTATTTTTGATTTTATTTATGATTGTTACAGCGACAATATTGTTGTTCACAATTTTTTATCCTTTTGCCAAGCAATTGGTAAGGGTAAAACCAATAACGCCTCACGGAACAATTTCAGAACTTGTAAAATTCAAAAGCACGGCTTTCAATAAAATTGCGATTACAGTAGACTTTGGAAATATGGATAGCAAGGCTATAGGAGCAGCAATTGCTCAAGGCGGAAAGAAGTCTGTTTATTATATTATACACATTTCAGAGTCTGCTGGCGCACTTGTTTTAGGAAATGAAACAGATGATTTAGAGAGTAATGAAGATTTAAAGCATTTGAAACAATATGAAGAAACACTCATAGGTGATGGTTATAATGTGAATATAAAATTAGGTTTTGGAAATCCTAAAAAGAGTATTCCCGAAATAGTTAATCAAATCAATCCTGACTTGTTAGTAATGGGAGCACATGGTCATAATGCATTTAAAGATTTGCTATTTGGAACTACCTTAGAAAAGGTGCGTCACAAAGTTAATGCGGCTATATTAATTGTTAGAGAGTAGTTGTTTAAATATTTGGTATAAGCTTAAAATAATTCGTGTCAAGTAAATAATAAAGTCCAGCAAGTATAATGGTATTTAAGCAACATCCAGTCCACAATGGACCACGTTTGTATTTATTATGATCATCTTCTAAATATGCATCAATAACACCTATACAGCCCAGAGTAAATCCTTTAAAAAAAGAATCTCCAGCAGTCTTTGATTCTCCTTCTGGATTAACCAGCATTAAATTAAGGTGCTTATATTTTTGTACTATTTCTAAACTAAAATTATTGTTATTAATTTCAGTTTCTAATTCTGCTAATTCATAAAACACTTCGTTAATTAATTTTTCATCATAAGAAAATAAATCTGCCTTACTTGCAAATAGTTTGCAACTAGAAAAAATTAGAAAAAATAATATTAAAGTCCTACACATATATTAAGATAAAGTAAGTAATTTTTTCATGAAATTACATGTATTTTTATTTGATAAACTATTTGACAAAAAGTAAATGCAATGTGTTGAGAAACTAAAATGAATATGTTAGACTTATATTTGGCGAAGCCCCTAGTTTTTGGTCAAAAGCGCAAGCAGCGTCAATTCTAAATTTTTTGACCAAATAGCCAGCACCAACAAATGTACTTACGTTTGAACCTCCATTTATACCTACCCTAAGTGAGAATTCTTTTGCTAATTTATATTCTAATCCTGCTTTAAATAATGGTTTAGTAACCCAATTTTTTTCATATTCTATAGTTGCATTTACATTGGTATTAAAGGTATAGTAAACACCAAACTTTACAATTACCGGAACCTTTTCAATTGAGTTTATTTTACTTCTTGAAAAATTATAGAAATGTGCTCCAATCCATAGGTTTTTCAAAATTTTGGTTTGTACTCCAATTTCAAAAGTTGCTAATGTTCTTTTGCCATAATTCTCGCCAAGTGCAACGCTATTTAAATTTGCTTGTGCACCAATTCTAAGGCCTTCCCCAAACTTTCGGGCAAAAGCAAATCCAGTTTTACTCTCATTATACAAGCTATAACCAAATCTGTTGTATGAAATGGCGAACGTTCCTAATTTTGTTGGATAGGCTATTGCTACAGAAGCAAGTGATGTTTGTTTTAAAAAATAACCTTGTGATGCATTTATACTTGCCGTTGTTTTATCAATATTTGCTAAACCTGCTTGATTATGATATACACTCCAAATGTCAGAACTTGCTACGGCTGCATTACCCATTCCTGCTTGCTTTGCTCCAACTGGCAAATTATCGACGCCAGCATAACAATGAATAATTAAAATTAAATTGACGAATAATGGAGTGATAAATAATTTCATTTTATACCAAAATTAAAGTTTACAAATTATTTCAGCAGCTTTTTCTAGTGTCTCATTGTTTTTAGCAAAACAAAAACGTAATACTTTATTGTCAATATGGTCATGATAAAAAACAGAAACAGGTATCGAAGCTAACTTATACTTAATGGTTAGTTCTTTAGCAAATTCTGTATCTTTCAGTTCACTTACTCCATCATATTTTAGAAGCTGAAAATAGGTTGAGCTGCAAGCTATTGGTTTTAACTTTGAAGCACTAATCAACTTCAAAAAAAGGTCCCGCTTTTCCTGATACATTTGACCAATACTTAAATATAAATCTTTTGATTTTAATATTTCGGAGTACGCAAGTTGTATAGGATGGTTAACTGCAAAAACATTGAACTGATGTGTTTTTCTGAATTCAGTCATTAATTTTTGTGGAGCAACAGCATATCCTACTTTCCAACCTGTTGTATGATAAGTTTTACCAAATGACGAAACAATAATACTTCGCTCAGCTAACTTAGGAAATCTTGCAATACTTTGATGTTCAAAACCATCAAAGACAATGTGCTCATAAACTTCATCACTTAATATAATTATATCTGTATTCTTTGTTAACTTTTCTAACTTTTGCATATCAGCCGCTGTAAAAATACTTCCGCTAGGATTATTTGGAGTATTGATAATTATCATCCTCGTTTGCCTTTTAAAAAGTTTTTTTACCTCTTCCCAATCAATACTATAATTAGGAAATTTTAATTTTGCAAAAACTGCTTTGCCTCCATTTAGCTCAATTGCTGGCACATAGCAATCATAAGCAGGCTCAAAAATAATTACCTCATCACCTTCGCGCACAAAAGCGGTAATGGCAGCAAATATGGCTTGGGTAGCTCCTGCGGTTACTGTTATTTCAGTTTCGGGATTATATTTTGCACTGTATAAATACTCTGTTTTTTCTGCAATAGCTTCACGTAGTAACATCACTCCTGGCATTGGAGCATATTGATTGTAACCTCCTTTAATATATTTTGAAACTAGCTTTTTTATTTCATCGCTGCAATCAAAATCTGGAAATCCTTGAGATAAATTAATTGCTTTATTTTCTGATGCCAAATTTGACATGATTGAAAAAATAGAACTGCCTTGAGTGGGTAATTTACTTGGAATTGAAATTGGAGTATCCATCAAAAAAAAACGAATTTTACAATTGCAATTATAAGCATATACTTTTATTTATCATTCAAGTGTATTATACAAGTTGTTTTATAAAATGACTTGTTAGGATACTAGCGCAATTTGATAGATTTGTTATATTTTAATAACCAATAAATTCTAGTATTTCACTTGTAGTTTTTGACTCGAACAATACTTCCGCTACTTGTAATAAGTTATCAGAATATATTTCAACAATTGAATTAGTTAGTTCAGACTGCCAAATACTTCTACATTGGAGAATTTGGTATTTTTCATTGCTAACATTATACACAACAATTGGTATCAAATTATTTTCATCAATATCGAATATCAATAAAAATGTTGGAAAATCTAATAACTGTTGTGCAAAAATATTTTCAATTAATGAAGCATCAAAATATCTATAATTTTTTAACCTAGCTTCAATATTATATTCAAACAGTTTATTTTGAAGTTCAAACAACTTATATCGCATCAATAATAAAGGTACATTTTCATCTGAAAACTTTGCAGTATTGATCCATTTGTTTTTAGATAAGTTTAGGTATTGCGTGCAGTTTTTACCAAGCATTAATTTATAATCAAATAACTTATAACCAGGTGCAAAATAACCTGGATAAAAATATTTCAATCCTAATTGCTTGCAATAACTAATTTTCAGAAGCATTAAATATTTACCTATACTAAATTTTTTATAGCTAGGATTATAAAAACAAGTAATGCCCTGTGCGCTATCTAAACCTATATCAAAATACCCAACACCAATTAGTTTATTACCATCATAAATACATATTTCTTTTGTATAATATATTGAATGACTGTTCGAATTACCATATAACAAATAATGCAATGATTCACTTGCTTCAAAATTAATCCCATTCTTATACTTCGTAAATAAATCTTCCTTCTCTTCAGTAATTTCAGCATTAGCAATAGTTACATTGAACGAGGAGTTTTGCTTTAAAATTTTTTTTTGGCTTTCAGAATCGCAATAATTTGACAAAACAATTCTTAGCCAAATAGCACTGTAGAAATTATTTTTAAATGTTAAAAAGTTAGTTGTAAAAATACTTTGCCCCATTCTAAACCAGCCATTCTCTAAAAAATCATCCAGTCCATTTGGCTCTATTTTATCAGGATAAATAACTTGAGCAAGCATAAATTACTGTATAAATGGTGTCCTTAATTTAAAAGAGAAAATGCAGAGAAATTTTATGTTCAAATTAAAATTTAGCACGATACTTTTTGCTTTGTATCTTTCTAACATTCTTAAGCTGCTTGCTTTTCTTCCTATAAAATTTATTTTTCCCTTTGAGAATTATTCCAAAACTTGCATTGGCAACAAAATATCCATCTTTTCTATTGGCCGAACCCCTTACACTATTTTTATCATACTTATAACCTGCAGGCAAATTGATGTTATAATTCTTTCCCGTTTCGTCGTATGACTGTATTTCTGGTGTTCTATTTGCAAGTGCATATTCAGGTTTTTTGGCATTTTTAGGATTTGCGGCATCTTGATAGCCTACATTATAAAAACCACTTACGTCATCTAAATAATCACTACCAGTAAAATGATAACTGTATGAAAACCCTAAAGAATATTTGTTGTTAAAAGCATAATTTATTCCTATTCCAATTGGAACCGTCCAAGTTAATGAAGAATACTTTTTACCTTCTGTTCTTAACGGTCTTAATTTTACCATTTCACCATTAAACTTAGCTCTAGGACTAAATTGCAACAACCCTAAACCTGTAAAAAAATAAGCTCTAACATCAATCCTTTTTTTACCGCCTTTGCTAATTGTTGGGTTTCTAGATACTTTTGTTCTCATATAGAAATTAAATTCAATGGTCTGATTTAATTCAAAAACATTGGTGTTGAAACTTAAATTACGAACAAGTTTAAATATATTATCATTGCCAACATCACTACCTGCAAGTTTTAAAAATGAAAATTGTGTTCTTGCTGAAACTCTTTTATTAAACTTATACTTAAAGTATGCTCCGCAAAAAAATGTAGGATCGTTCCATTTAAAGTTAGCTTTATAAATATTAGTAAGGTTTTTTCGATTAGGAGTAGCTTGTCTATAATCAGAAAACCCTCCAACATCACCAACATAATTACAACCACCAATGCTCCCTCCTAACTCAATATTATGTTGCGCATTACCTTTAAAACTAAAAAACAAAAAAAACAATACTAAATATTTTGTCATTTTTAGCCTATAATTATATGATTATGAGTATTTATTTAGATTTTTGCCAATAATAAACATTCAATTTAAAATAAAAAAGCTGCCCGAAACTCGGACAGCTTAATATATCTCAAACTAAAAACTCATTTTTAGAATTTTGCTCTTGTTTTCTTCTTAACAACCTTACGACGGTTTACAATGTTACGATATTTCTGTTGGTATGCTTTATTTTTTCCTTTAATAACATACCCAGCAGTTATATTAAATAATAAATAACCATCTTTATCATTGGATGTTCCTCTTATACTTTGTACTTGCTTATTTTGATTATTATCGAAATAGTCGCCATAGTTTTTACCTATTGGTAAGTTAGGATTATATTGGGTACCACCATTTGGATTGTTTACAGCATAAAGGCTTTGAATCTCTGGTGTGCGATTACCAAGAACCTTTGCTTCATAATTAGCATCGCCTGGTTTTGCATTCATTGCGTCCTCATAAGTATATTTGTATGTGCCGCTTACATCATCAATATAATCAGAACCAGTGAGCCTATAACTAAAATCAACACCTATTCTTATAGTTTTATTTAAAGTGTATGCAAAACCAATACCTACAGGCACTGTGTATGTAATAGGAGAATAACTAACTCCTTCTGTTTGCAATGGTCTTAAGTTATATGTTTTACCATTTAACTCTGCTTTTGGATTGTAATATAATACTCCAACACCAGCAAAAGCAAATGCTCTAAAGTCCATTCTTTTTTTACTTCCTTTACTTACAATTGAAGAACGAGGTGACATTTTTGTTTGTTGGTAAAAATTCCACTCAATTGTTTGTGCAATCTCAGTAGTGTTAGTCTTGAAACTTAAATTTCTAGCAACACGCTCTGGATTTGTACTTATATTATCTGCACCTGAAAGCCTAGCATATATTAATGAACTTCTAGTTGAAAAATTCTTGTTTAATTTATATCTAAAATAGCCATTAAGAGTATATCGCGTTTGTTGCCATCTTAAATCAGATATATTATCACGGCCTGGCCCTGCACCACCACCAATATCGCCAAGATAGTTAGAGAACCCTAGAGCTCCTCCAAATTCCTTTTTATACTGCGCAAATGTAATAGATGTACTAACAATAAATATTGCAGAAAGTATTAACTTTTTCATCTTCAAATTATGTTTTTTTAATTATTACATATTATCAAATAAAGATAATATTGTGCGAAAATATTATTAAATCTCATAAAAACAAAATTTTAAACATACTTATGGTTAAAACTAATCTAAAAAAAGTCTTCATTATCACATTTCTTTTTATTTTTTGTTATTCTTTTAGCGTTTTCGCTCAGCAAATGAACCCAAAGCTACCGGGCAATATGGACAAACTTGCTGCAGTATTACAAACAATTGATACTTATTATAAAGACACTACCAACATTGACAAGTTAGTTGAAGACGCTATTGAAGGGATGCTTGCTAAACTAGACCCTCATAGTGTTTATACCACCCCAAAAGAAATGAAAGATTTCAATGAGCCGCTCAATGGAAACTTTGAAGGCGTAGGAATACAATTTAATTTATTAAAAGATACAATTACCGTTATTTCTCCAATTAGCGGTGGACCATCAGAAAAGGTAGGCATAAAAGCAGGCGATAGAATTGTTAAAATAAACGACACTTTGGTAGCTGGAGTTAAAATTAAAAATGATGGGGTAATGAAAAAACTAAGAGGTAATAAAGGAACCAAGGTTAAGGTTGGCATTTTGCGTCACGGCGTTTCTGAAATACTAGATTTTACAATTACACGCGATAAAATACCACTTTATAGCATTGACGCCACTTATATGGCAACACCAGAAATTGGGTACATAAAGTTAAATCGTTTTGCTCAAACTTCTTACCAAGAGTTTGTAGAATCATTGACAAAACTAAAAAATAGTGGAGCGAAGGATTTAATTCTTGATTTACAAGACAATGGAGGTGGTTTTTTAAATACTGCCTTTGATTTGGCTGATGAATTTTTAGGAGCAGGAAAGTTAATTGTATACACAAAAGGCATTCATTCTCCACGCAGAGATTATAATTCTACCGCACGCGGAGAGTTTGAAAAAGGAAGATTAATTGTTTTAGTTGATGAAGGCTCTGCTTCGGCTTCAGAAATTTTATCGGGTGCAGTGCAAGATTGGGATAGAGGATTGATTATTGGGAGAAGAACTTTTGGTAAAGGACTTGTTCAGAATCAATTTCCATTGCCTGATGGCTCCGGAATGCGACTAACAACTGCACAATACTTTACTCCAACAGGACGGTGTATTCAGAAACCTTATGACGGAACAGAAAGTTACTACAAAGATTTATACAACCGATATAAACACGGTGAATTACAAAACTCTGATAGTATTAAGTTTCCTGATTCATTAAAATATAAAACACCAAATGGTAAACTTGTTTATGGCGGTGGTGGAGTAATGCCTGATATTTTTATTCCATTAGATACTACAATGAATTCAAAATATTTTACAGACCTTGCTCGTAAAGGTATTTTGAATCAGTTTACATTAAGTTATGTATACAAAAACAGAGATGCTTTGAAACAAAAATTCTCAAATTTTGAAAGTTTTAAAAAAGATTTTGTAGTTGACGAAACCCTAATGAATCAATTTGTTGAAGCAGGCGAAAAAGAAGGCGTTAAAAAAGATGCGAATGGATTAAAAACATCTGAAAAGGCATTTAAAATTCAAATCAAAGCGCTCATTGCTCGTGACCTTTGGAAGAATGATAACTTCTACGAAATTTTTAACGAGCTAAACGACCCATTAATTAAAGCAATTGAAGTGCTAAATGATGGCAAGGCATTCAAGAAATTTAAAATAAATTAAACATTTATTTTTATTAGTATCACATTGTTAAAAATTCAGTTTTTAACAATGTAAGTTATATTGCCAATTGATTTTCTTTGTAGACAATAATAAAAGCAAATTCAATTGAATAATAAACTTTCTGTAGGAATTATTTTTGGTGGTTCATCACGCGAACGTGAAATTTCTTTTGCCGGAGGACGCACTGTTTATGACAATTTAAACAAGTCTCTTTTTGATGCGGTACCAATATTTGTTGATAGTTTCAGTAACTTTGTTTTGCTTAATTGGCAGTATGTTTATAAAGGTAGCATTCGCGATTTTTATCCTCCAGCTAATACAATTCCTGATAGTAAAAACGATTTTCAGATTTATGCCGAAAGCATTCCGAATTTAGATGAAAACGAACAAAATAATTTAGTAAAAGGTATTGGGACCATTATTCCTCCTCACAAACTAAAACAATATTTTGATATTGCCTTTTTGGCTCTGCATGGCCCAATTGGTGAAGATGGAACCATACAAGGATTGCTAGAATATTTAAAAATACCATATACTGGTAGCGGAATTTTAGCATCTTCAATAGGCATTGATAAAGCCATTCAAAAGCAGTTGATGGTAAATGCTAGTTTTGACTCTCCTAAATTTTTTGTTATTGAAAAAGAGGAATGGAATCAAAAAAATTACAATAATATTTTTATAAAAGCTAAAAATGAAATCGGATTCCCATTAGTGGTTAAAGCAGCTAAACAAGGTTCTTCAATAGGAATTAGCATTTTAAAAAATGAGCATGAACTTGAATTTTATAAAGCAGTTGACAAAAGTTTTTTCATAAAAAAAATTGACATTGTAGAATGGGAAAAACTTTCTGATACAGAAAAAGTAAGTGAATTAAGAATACTTACTGACATTCGTGAAGGACTAGGAATGCCGGTTATTGCAAAAGAAAAAAATACCAAGACTGAAAATATAATTGCGCATCCTGAAGAACTTCTAAATTTTTTGAATAAAGCATCAATAAATGATACTGTAATTATTGAAAGTGCAGAACAAGAAAGCAAAGTATTGATTGAAGGTTTTGTTACGGGCAAGGAGTTTTCATGCATTGTTGTTCAAAACGAAAGTGATAAGCAAGAACCAATTGCACTGCCACCTACCGAGATTGTTAAAGGCAAAGAAATGTTTGATTACAGAAGTAAATATTTGCCAGGCTTAGCAAGAAAAATAACACCAATCAACATTGAAGTTTCTTATATTGAAAAAATAAGAACTGAGTGTGAACGTTTATTTAAAGCACTTTATTTCGATGTTTACGCGCGTATTGATGGCTTTATAACTGACAATGGCCAAGTATTCTTGAATGATCCGAATACGACTTCAGGCATGATGCCATCATCATTTTTCTTTCATCAAGCGGCAGAAATAGGATTGAACCCATCGCAATTTTTAACTTATATCATTAAGGTTTCGTTAAAGCAACGAAGAAAAAACAGTATAATGAGTTTACAATGCAATGCATTATTAAACAAGCTTACCGATGCCATGCATCACGAAAAAAAATCAAGCAATACCAAAATAAAAGTTGCAGTACTTTTAGGCGGTTATTCTTCAGAGAGGCACATATCGGTTGAAAGCGGAAGGAACATTTATGAGAAACTTTCTTCATCTGACAAATACCAACCCATACCTGTTTTTGTAACTGGCAACAGAGAAAAGATACAGATGTATCAACTGCCAATAAACTTATTATTGAAGGACAATGCAGATGACATCAAAGAAAAAATAGAATATTATAAGGTGCATCCTATCATAGATAAAATTATGAATGATTGCCGAAGTATTACTAGTACTTACTCAAATCATGAAAGTATTGCAGTACCTAAACAATTATCATTTCAAGATTTAAAAAACAATTGCCAGGCTGTGTTCATAGCTTTGCACGGCCGACCCGGTGAAGATGGCGCCATACAAAAGGAACTCGAAAAAGTTGAATTGCCTTATAACGGTTCGCGAACTGATAGTTCTGAAATAACCATCAATAAATTTTTGACCAATGAAATATTAATGAAACATGGTTTTCATGTGGCACAACATTCCATTGCATTGAAAGAAAATTTTAAAAAAGATACAGAAAGTTTTATTAAAGAAATTGAATCAAAATTTACTTTCCCGTTTATTGCAAAACCCGTTGATGATGGCTGTAGCAGCGCAGTGCGAAAAGTAAAAACAGATGAAGAACTAAAAGCATTTGCCAACTTAATTTTTAGAGAAGAAGAAAGTTTAGATGAAAAATCTGCTCAAATTTTAAAGATTAAATTAAACGAAGAATTTCCTGAAAAGGAAGAGTTTTTGGTGGAGAGCCTAATTGGCAAAGAAGATGCAAAACACTTTTTAGAAATTACCATTGGACTCCTGACCCACTATAATAAAAGCGGAGGAATTGAATACGAAGTATTTGAAGCATCGGAAGCATTGAGTGAAGGAGAGGTGTTGAGTTTGGAAGAAAAATTTTTGGCAGGACAGGGACAAAATATTACTCCTGCTAGATATAGCAGGGATGTAAAAACTCAGAAAAAGATTAGTACTAAGGTAAAGTTAGAAATTGAGAAAGCAGCGCGAATACTGAATATACAAGGATACTGTAGAATAGATGCTTTTGTTAGAATAGATAAAAACAATGAGCCAACAGTAATTTTTATTGAAGTAAATTCTTTGCCAGGTATGACACCTGCTACTTGTATCTTTCATCAAACAGCAATTGCTGGTTATACTCCTTACCAATTTATTGATAACATTTTGGAGTTCGGTAAAAAAAGAAGTGAGATTAAGGAGTAGGTGAATATCACTAAAAAATGTTTCAGAACTTTTACTAAAATATTTTTAGTAATTGCACCACCTCATTGAACAATGGCATTTACCTTGGAAAAATAAATGGTGATGATGCTTAAGAAACATTGAAGGTGGCAGTTACTCATTAGGTGGTTATAATCAACTCTAAACTTAGATTCCCTTTTATACGTGTACTTTATTCTCATAATAATTTACAAAATCCTTCCAACACATAACATTTCAAACCCTTTTTAAGTTTTACAAACATAGTATTTCAATTGTATTTTTGTTTTGGCAATTATCAATTGACCTTTAGCTGCCAATAGTTTTGAGACTAAAGACAATGGGGAGATTTAATATTAATCATCATTCCATTGTATTATGCCATTTTTGAGAGAAACCATATTGCGAATAAATTTCTCTTTTAAAGATTTAACCCAGATTATGCGTTAGAGGTTCGCAGTGAAACGCCAAAGCCCAATAAAATATGAACTTTTACGAAAAAATTATATTGAATATATGATGCATGAGAAAAAGTAGTATACTTCATATTTTGAAGGGGTTTTGAGTTCTAATAGAATTTCTAATGCGTATTCTGGGTTTAATTGTTGATAATAAATATTCGGATAAATCATCCACTTCAATTCTTTGCTAAAGGCGATGACGAGTTAAATTGCTTTAACCCCCTGATATTTACTATTGCAAAATAAATGATATAACTGTTGTTAAGTTGGTGAAAGAATAGGTATGAGGCTTTTGCGAAAATCGAGAGAAATGATATGGCGCATAAATTAATTAATTGCACGGTCTACGTTTTACCAAGCTGCAATAAAATATTTGCCATAAATAATTATATTTTATATTTGGTTTAAAAATAAACTTACGTCATGAAGAAATTTAGCCTCCTATTTATCCTTAATCTTTCATTGCTAACTTTTAATTCGCAGAAGTTAAAAGCACAGTATGTAACCATCCCTGATGCAAACTTTGTAACATGGCTTACAACAAATTACCCAAGTTGTATGAATGGGAATCAGATGGATACAACGTGTAGTGGTATTATAAATGCAACATATGCTTATATTAATATTGGTGCAAGTAGTTTATCAGGTATTCAGTATTTTGATAATTTGTCTCAACTATATTCTCTGAATAATAATTTAGGGACCTTGCCACCACTTCCAAATTCTCTTTCATTTCTCCAATGCACTTCAAATAATTTATCTTCTATTACCTCTTTACCAAGTAATCTAATTTATTTTAATTGTAGTTACAATCAATTAACTTCATTACCAGCATTGCCAGCATCTTTGAGTCTGTTATATTGTGCCGAAAACCAACTTACATCTTTACCAACCTTGCCTTCATCTTTGCATGAGTTAAAATGTATTGGAAATCAACTCACAACTCTGCCAGCTTTACCAAACGCAATGGGCGTATTAGAATGTTCACAAAATCAACTTACAAATCTTCCTGCTTTACCAGACTCACTCAATTACCTTAATTGTGATACAAATAACATTTCTTGCTTTCCACCTTTTTCAACATATATTAGTTATATTCAACTTGATGCTAATCCATTTACTTGTTTGCCAAATTATATTCCTTCAATGAGCACTAATTTGCTATTAAAGCCTCTTTGCGTTTCTACTGATTTAGTAAATAATCCAAACGGATGCGTTGAAGGAAGTACAACTGGAATTATTGGTATGGTATATAAGGACAATAATAACAATTGCGCTTATGACGTAAATGATGGTCCGATTAACAATGTGGCTGTAAAGTTGTTTGACACAAACAATATTTTGATAGCCGAAACCTATACATTGAATAATGGCTTTTATAGTTTTTCTGCTGTCAATGGAACATATACAATAGTAATAGATACAGTTAATAAACCTTACAAAGTAACATGCCAATATCCAGGAATTGATTCCACAGTTACATTATCAACAACAAATTCATTGGCATTAAATATAAATTTTGCAGTAGCATGCAAACCAGGTTTTGATATTGGAGTTGCATCTATAAATAGTTTTAATAATTTTCGACCTGGACAAAGTAGTTGGTTGCGAATTTCTATAAGAGATTTTGCACTATTCAATAATTTGAATTGTCTTTCTGGAATTAGTGGGCAAGTAACAGTTAACATTACTGGGCCAGTAAAATACGTTGTTAACCCAAATGGAAGTGTGCCTTTTTCATACACTCAAAACCAAGTAGTTTTTAATGTCTCTAACTTTACTACTAACTCTTATTGGGATAATTCAATTTACTATTTTTTATTACTAAAAACTGATACCACAGCACAATTAGGAAATCAAATTTGTATCAATGTTAGTGTAACACCAACTGCGGGCGACTATAATTTGAGTAATAATAATTATATCCAATGTTTCACTGTTGTTAACTCCCATGACCCCAATGATAAAATGGTCGACTCCACAAATGTGCTTCCTGGTTATCAAAATTGGTTAAACTATACTATTCGCTTTCAGAACACAGGAAATGCCCCTGCAATAAATATTAAATTGTTAGATTCATTAAATACAAATTTAGATTTAAACACATTTGAAGTTGTAGATGGCAGCCACCAAAATACTGTTTATTTAAGTAATAATGTTTTACAATTTAGATTCCCAAATATTCAGTTGCCCGATAGCACAACAGATTCAAGAGGTAGCAATGGATTTATACAATACCGCATTAAACCAAAAGTAAACCTAGCGATAGGCACTGTAATCCCAAACAAAGCATATATTTATTTTGATTACAATGCACCAATTATTACAAACGCTGTAACCACAACATTTGATAGTTTGCCACCTAGCCAACCAAGCGCTTTCATCAATTATACTGATACCCTTTGCGCTGGAACTAATAATGTTTTATTTAATGTGGCTAATGACGCAAATGCATCTTATACATGGAGTTACAGTGGCAATGGAGCAACCATAACACCCAATGGAAACGCTGCATCTATTAATTTTTCTAGTAATGCAACATCTGGCACGTTGTCAATTACACCAAGTAACATCAACGGAAGTGGCACTGCCAGAAGCATGGCAATAGTTGTAAATCAGCAGCCAACAGCACAAACAATTTCAGCAATGGGCAACACCACTTTTTGTGTAGGAAATTCTTTAATGTTGATGGGTAACTTAGGCGGAACTTGGAGTAGCGGAGGCACAACAGCCGACATTACAGTTACTCAAACGGGAAATTATTCGGTAACAACTACCAACTCATGTGGTAGCGTAACATCTAATGAAATAGCTGTTACTGTTAATACGCTACCAATAGCGCAAACAATTTTAGCAATGGGCAGCACAACTTTTTGCGAAGGCAATTCAGTAATGCTAATGGGAAACACAGGCGGAACTTGGAGTAGCGGAGGCACAATAGCCGACATTACAGTTACACAGACAGGAAATTATTCGGTAACAACGACCAACTCATGCGGAAGTGTTACTTCAAATACAATTGCAGTTACTGTAAATCCTTTACCAACTGCAGCCACCATTTCAGCAATGGGCAGCACAACTTTTTGCGAAGGCAATTCAGTAATGCTAATGGGAAACACAGGCGGAACTTGGAGTAGCGGTGGAACATCAGCAAGCATCAATGTGAATCAAACAGGAAATTATTTTGTTACCACAACTAATAATTGCGGAATCGATACATCCAACATTATTGTAGTTACTGTAAATACTTTACCAACTGCAGCCGCAATTTCGGCAATGGGCAACACCA
>JBEIDK010000060.1:0-17101 GCA_040383485.1 Flavobacteriales bacterium | reverse complement strand
TGAGCCAGGATCAAACTCTCCATTGTAAAAGTTTGTCTTACTCTTTAATTAAAAAAAATAAATTAATTTTTGGATCCTAAAACATCATATAACATGATGGATACTTACTTCTATTCTAACTTCAATATTTTCAAAGAACTTACTCTTATATTTTTTTATATTAGCTATAATTTGCTAATTCAAAATCAAACAAAAAAACCCGAAAAAATAACCCAACTCGTTTGTTGGGGGCGCAAATGTAATAATAATTCCTATACTTACAAATCTTTTTATGGAAATTGAAAAAGAATTTATTTCTTATAAAATTTCAATTAATTAAGCAAAGCAATTAAAGTACTTAAATACCTTGTAAAGATTGTATTTATAGGGTTATTAAAAGAACGTTTGTTTTTAAAGGGGGTGCAAATGTATTAAGCTTTTTTGAACTAGCAATAGGACATAAAAAAAAAGTCAGTTTTAATTGTTAAGCATCTACAAATCAATACAATAAATTTTAGCTAAATTTTAATTGAAGTTAACAGAAAAGATTTAAAAATCTGATGTTAAACTAAGATAGAAAATACGAGGATTTCTAACTCCGTCTGCGTTACCCCATGCCCAATCTGCTCTAACAAAATAACCAAAGAGACGACTTCTTAAACCCCAACCATAACCATAAACAATTGGTTGTCGACTACTAACAAGAGTAACACTGATTTGATTTTGTGGAGTAGGAATGACTTCTGTATTATACTCCTCATTTGCATTTATAGGATTTTTACCAATCCAAGCAGAGCCAATATCATAGAATGTGACAATTTGAAGATTGGTAAAGAAATCACTTCGTATAGGTCTGTTGAAAATGTAATTAAAAATTGGAAATCTGAGTTCGTTATTTAGAACAGCGAAATTATTTCCATTTCGAATATTTTGATTGAACCCTCTCATATTTGTAGCAATGGTTTGAAAGGCATAGCTTGAGTCATTGTTTATAGGGACGCTATTATTAAATGTTGGATTTTTACTGATATTTGCCCAATTATCAACCGCCCCTAGGTAATAAACTAACTTTTGACTACCGAACGAACTACTTGCTGCAAAACGAGAAGCCCAAATAAAATTTTTATGTATTTTCTGGTAATGCCTAATATCTATACCTATTACTCCTAGATTTTTTGATAAACTATTTATTTGATTGTAATATTCGCCGAATATTTTGGCTCTGGTATTGTATAAAATGTTTATCATTTTAGGAATGGTGTTATCAAATATCAGTTCGGTTTTTGCATTAGCCCAATAATCGAATTCATTTTTCTTATTTAAGGTTCTATCATCAGTAGCTAAATATGAAGAGCGGTCTGCTCGGCCAGAAAAACTTGTGCGCCATGAAAACACCTCACTAAAAGGATACTTTAGTGAATATGACAATGTATGAGTTAATACTTTAGGTGAGTTAATATTGCCTGATGTAGGCAAACTTTGACGATAAAAAGACAGCTGTTTGTCCCACCTCTTATGTCTGTCTTCGTAACTCAGTAAGAATTCATTCGATTTTAAATCTGTAGCTAATCGAAAACCTCCAGTAATTCTATAATCTTCAAACAAATCGCTAAGTCCAATTTTAAACAAACCATTGAGTGATGGATTAAAAAAAACTTCGTTTCCAGTAAACTTTTGGTAAACATTGTTAGAAAAATTATTATTGAATTGAGAAACAACCTGGTCAACCGTGAAATATCTAAAATAATTTAATTGTTTAGGCAGCTTAAATTTTTGGGCCAGAGGATCTGTTACATTGGTTTGTTTATTTATTTCATTATCAGTTTTAGTTTCCTTAGGAATATCTAACTTGACTGTTGAATTAGAATTTTGTTTTACAACCTTATCATCTTCGAATTGATAGTTATTATAATCAATTGGGTTTTTAATGCTACTATTATTATTGCTGTTTTGTTTGAAAATTTGAATTTGTTTTAGTTGATTAAGATTACCAATTTTATCATTATCTATGCCAGAGGAATTGTTATTAGTTGTGACCGTTGAAATTAAGCTTTGGTTGTTTTTGTTTAATGAATAATAATTATCTAATGAATAGTCGGATACTCTAAATCTAATTCTTCCGTTTAATAAAAACCAATCGGAATATTTGTTAGAATAATTCGAGAAATTTTGGCCAATAATATTTCTACTGTAGTTGGAAACTTTAAAACCCTTAAGAAAATAGTTATAGTGTTCAATGGTATCAACGTATGCTAGTCCTGAATCTATTTGTGCAATATATCTATTGGTTACTCCGTTATTATTAGATAAATAAGTAAAGAATTCATTTCCGATAAATTGAGAATTTGTTTCGTTTAGTAAAGGTGTATTTGTAATATTTATTAAATTGTTTTGTTTGCTTGACAATTGATATGCATATAAATCATACTTGTTGTTAGAAAAATTTCTATTGTATGGAAGAAGTTCTTTTAGTGAATCATTAAATCTATTTGATGAAAAAATTATTTTATTATTTTTGGGTATGACACATGGATTAACATCATCATAGACATCATTTGTAATATTATTTATTTTGTTTGAAATTATATTGTAGATAAATATATCGGTTTGGCCATTCTTTACTGCACTTAGTAAGAAACTTTTACCATCAGGCATATAGTCGATACTTAAAATTTTTTCGAAGTAAAATAATGGCGGTCTTGATTCAATTTCCTTTGTTTCACTCAAATAATAATGAAGAATTACCTCTCCTTTATTCTCTGTTACAAATGCCATTCGTTGAGATGATGGATGCCAAGCTATTAATGGGAAAGAATAATCGTTAGTGCGCTCAAGTTTGATACCCCCTTTAAAGATTCTTTTAGATTTATGTCGAGCATAATCATAAATAAAAACTTTATACCTTCCAAGTTCGTTTGTTGAATAAGCGATGAATTTTCCATCGGGACTTACTTTCATATCGGAGAGCAACTGTTGTTTTTTTAGTCTTTTAATTCCTTTAATTTTAGAATAATTATTTTGTTCTGACTTTTGCTCTAACAATTTATATTTAATTAGGTAGTAATTATTCCAATCATTAATAAAGTCTTTAAGTGTTACTCCAAAAACAAACAGAAATCCGCTTTCAACATTTCTACTAATTTGGCTCATATATACTAAATTTGGAATTACTTCCTTGCCATAGGATTCTGCTATATAATTCCACATACTATGCCCAGCGGTTATTGCATCAGTGTTGCTTAAATTATTGAATTTAGTAAACTTACCGTTTAGTATTCCATCTTTGGTTTTGTCTTCTATTTTAGGATTCCAGCCTTGTCCAAGGTAATTTACTAGGCCTTTAATGTACCAATCTGGCAAATTTAAAACAGTTGAGCTTCTTACTCTATCACGCCAACTACCACCATATAACCATTGATTTAAAAGGATTTCTGCTAATCCAGTTTTTATTTGAGCATCAATATTTTTATGGTCTTCATCAAAATATACAAACATTTTTGAACCAACAATTTTTGCTGTTCCACCAATATTACTTTCTGAAGTTCCTATACCTGCGTTACTTTGAACAAAATCACTTTGTTTGTTATATACAATAATTTCAATTCTGTCTTCTAAAGTAAAATCTAAAGATGTTTCAACTAAGTCTAGATTTTTTACTGCGCTTTCCGCGACGTACTTTGCAAGCTCTGTGCCATTGGTATAAAAATAAACATCGAACTTATCGAAACGATAAAATTGCCAATCAAATTTTTGGAATTGGATTCTATTTTTACCAAACTCATTTTGTAAACCATTGTAGAACTGAGAATATGCAGCACTTGTAATTAAAATGAAAAATAGAAAAGTAAAAAAGTGTTTCATTAAGCTTGTTTAGTTTTGCCTAAAAGTGTTGCTAAGATATTATTTAATTAACGTATAAAAGCCATAAGCATTAAAAATATGTTAAGCATTAACATAATATTTATTTACAAGTTCTGTTTCAAGAAAAGTTATGTTTCATTTATTAAATAAATTTTAGCAATTCTAAATAAGTTTCTCGAATTAATTATTGACGTTTTAATGCTATTCTTAAAATAATTACACTCTCTTTTTCTTTGACTATAAATGGACATAATAAAAGTGTTTTGAATAAATAAAATTTTATTAATCGCAATATTTTTATTTTATTTTCAACTATTTCGTAAAGCATTGACAGGAGTTATTTTAACAGCTCTTCTTGCGGGTATTAATCCTGCCAATAATCCCCCAATAACGAGAATTAATAATGCTATTAATGTTATATTTAAATTAACTTCTGGGTTACGGAACATTGCATTTTCATCTTTTAAGTTATTGGATATAAACTCTAGCAGTAATAGACCTGACAACAATCCTAAATACCCCGCTATAACAGTTAAAAAAATTGACTCGGTAAGGATTTGAATTATAATTATATTAGGATTTGCACCAATGGCACGCTTTATTCCAATTTCACGAGTACGCTCCTTTATTACAATTAACATTATATTGCTAACACCAATTATACCAGCCAGCAGGGTTCCAATTCCAACAATCCATATTAAAATTCTAATCCCTAAAAATAAGCCTTGCATTTTAAGAAGCTCTTCTTGGGGGTTCCAGCTTCCAATGGCCTGTTTATCATCAGGAGCTATTTGGTGCCGTTGTTTCAGAAATTCTAAAACTTTTTCTTGAGCAATTGAAGCTGGAATTTTTTCTTTCGAAGTGATTGAAAACCAACCTACTTTATTTGAAGAGTTAAAAGCATTTTGAAAAGTTGTAAAAGGAATGAATATGCTTTCAGCAAGCTCACCACCATCATTAGTTTTTTCAGATTTAAAATGGCCAACAACAAGGAAGTAGATACCATTTATTTTTATATACTTATTGATAGGATCCTCTTCTTTACCAAATAATACATCTTTAGAACGATTACCAATAATTGCTATCTTTCTTTTATCAATTAAATCTAGATGATTAATAAATCTTCCTTTTAAATTTTTTATTGGTTGAATAGCTGTAAACTCAGGGTAATCGCCCATAACGCTAAAACTTCCAGATTTATTACCTCTAATAACGTTTGCTGAGCTGCCATAATCTCCTAGTTGATTTCTAGGTGAAACTATTTCAACTTCTTTAATATTATCTTTGATTGCTTGAATGTCAGAATTATTAAAATCGAAAGTTCTATTTCTTTTGAAACCTTTATATGGTTTAGAAGTACTTTGTGTCCAAAGATAAAAGCTATTTGTTGCAAAACCAGAGAAATCGGAAGATGCCCCATTTTGAAGACCATTTCCACAACCAAGCATAACTATCAACATAAGTATTCCCCAAAAAATTCCAAATGCAGTTAAAATTGAACGAAGCTTGTTTTTTTTAAGTGTACTAAATATTTCTTGCCAATTATCGTAGTCAAACATTTTGAATATTTTTGGGAGCTTAACAAATTAAATTTATTGGCTAAATGCATTGTTTTTATTAGCAAGTTGTCCGCAAGCAGCATCAATATCTTTGCCTCTACTTCTTCTAACATTAACAATAATATATTTGCTTTCTAAATAGTTAACAAAAGCTTGTAATCTTTCAGGTGTTGTTTGCTTAAACTCACCTCCTTCAATAGGATTATATTCAATAATATTAACCTTAGCTGGACTTCTTTCGCAAAAGTTTGCTAATTCTTTGGCATCTTCAATACTATCATTAAAATCTTTGAACACAATATATTCGTATGTAACTCTTGTGCCTGTCATATCATAAAAATAATTCATTGCATCAGCCAACACATTTAGGTTATTGTGCTCATTTATTGGCATTATTCTATCTCTCTTTAAATCGTTGGCAGCATGAAGTGACAGTGCAAGATTAAACTTCACTTTATCATCGCCTAGTTTTACAATCATTTTGGCAATACCTGCTGTTGACAAGGTTATTCTTTGAGGTGACATTCCTAAGCCAAGAGGAGATGTTATTTTATCAATTGAAGAAAGCACATTTCTATAATTTAAAAGAGGTTCACCCATTCCCATATAAACTATATTTGATAAAGGAATATTATATTCGTCTTGTGCTTGATTTCTTAATAAAACAAGTTGATCATAGATTTCAAAATCCTCCAAATTTCTTAATCTGTCTAATTTTCCGGTTGCACAAAATTTACAAGTTAAGCTGCAACCAACTTGAGAAGAAATACAAGCTGTCATTCTTGAATTTGTAGGAATCAAAACACCTTCTACAATGTTGCCATCAAAACACTTAAAGGCATTTTTAATAGTTCTATCCTTACTAATTTGACTGTCTGCTATTCTAGTGGTTTTAAATGTAAAATTAGTTTCAAGAAGAGTTCTTAAACCTAGTGAAATGTTTGTCATGCTCTCAAAATTACGAGCGCTCTTATTCCATAACCATTCATATACTTGCTTTGCTCGAAATTTTTTTTCATTGTTCTTAATAAAAAAAACTTCAAGTTCTTGGAGTGTGAGACTCCTAATGTCTATTGGTTTATGCATTAGGCAAAAGTATAAAAATGATTGTATACTCTATTTAATTTTATACTTTCGTGCTTCTACAATTAAATAAATGACAATAGAAAAAAGATACGAAGAATACGAACCATTGGCTTACAATTCTCAACTAAAGCCTATCGCACAGCCTGAATTTGGAAGAAATATACAAAGAATGATTGAAAAGGCAATTGCTGAACCAAACAGAGATACACGAAATAAAATGGCCCTAGCAATAATTGATATTATGGGTCATTTAAATCCTCAATTAAGAGATGTGATTGATTTTAAACACAAGCTTTGGGACAATCTATTTATCATTTCTGATTTTAAATTAGATGTGGATAGTCCCTATCCTATTCCCGACTCTAATATTTTAGAAACAAAGCCTGAAAAAGTAAATTACCCAAGTTATAATATTAAATACAGACATTATGGAAAGACTATTGACAATTTAATTGTCAAAGCCAGAGCAATGAAAGAAGGTGAAGAAAAAAATATCTTCATTGAAATCATTGCAAACATGATGAAACGCTCATATTTGGCTTGGAATAGGGACTCTGTAACTGATGATGTAATTTTTGAACAGTTGTCTTCGATGAGTAATGGTGAATTAAAAATGGACCCCAATAAAAAATTAAATTTTATCGACTTCCGACTAAAGAAAACTGAAAATCCAAATTTCAAAAAACACAAATCAAATAATGGAAAGAAGAAGAGATATTAGATATTTCTTTATTCACTTATACAAGTATTTTAATTAGTATTTTAGATATTGGAAGTGGAACAACCGAAAAAAAAAAAAAATATTAGACAAGCTAAAATTTCGCTACAGGGTTGTTATTATAAATGATGAGACTTTTAAGGAGCAATCATCATTTACATTATCCTTAATGAATCTAATCGTTTTTATTGGTTCCCTATCATTATTCATGATTTTTTTATTGACCTACGTTATTGCATTTACATCATTAAGAGAGTATATTCCAGGTTATGCAGATGTAAATTTAAGAAAGAGTATAACTAAGATTAGTCTTTTATCTGATTCACTTTTAACAGCATCAGCTGAAAAAGATTTATACTTAAAAAATATACAAAATATAATTAATGAAAAAGTTACCAAAGAAGATTTAAAGAATCTAGATAAAGATAAATCTACTCAATTAGATTCCTCTAAACTAGAAGCTTCAGAATCAGAGTTAGATTTTAGAAAAGATGTAACCAACAGAAATAAACATAACATTACTCAGCAAGAGTCTTCACTTTCTGGAATTTCTGGACTATTATTTTTTCCTCCACTACTTGGCTCAATAAAAAACACAAAACTCAAAACGTCATTAAATTATTATGGTATTGATATTGTATCTCAGGCAAATCAACCCATAAAATCTACCTTGAATGGTACTGTAATATTTTCAGGTTGGAGTCATGATTTAGGTTACATAATACATATTCAGCATGAAGAGAATTTAGTTTCGGTTTATACAAACAATTCGGCCCTGCTAAAAGTAACTGGAGACAAAGTAAAAGCTGGCGACCCTATTGCAATTATTGGCAATAGCAGTGAGAATTTAAAATTGCCTCACTTGCACTTTGAGCTTTGGTACAAAGGTTCATCTCTAGACCCTCAAGAATACATTAGATTTTAATTAATAAAATGCTTTTCTGATGCTATTAACTACAATTTTATATTTAGTAATAATATATACTATTTATAAAACTTCCTTTTTTAAAACTAATAGCATACATAAATTTGCAATGCCATTTTTTTTTAGTCTAAAGGTAATTGCAGGAGTTGTTCTTTACTATATTTACACCAACTATTATAAAGATAAAGCTACTGGCGATGTAAATAAATATTTTGATGATGCTACTGAAATTTATAAGGCATTAGATGGTAACGTAAAAGATTACTTTAAGATTCTATTTAATATTGATTGTAATACCCCTCAAATAATTAAGTATATAAGTAAAATAAATCATTGGGATTTAAAATCGGAAGGTAATTTTTTTGTGAATGATGCCAGAACGGTAATAAGATTTAATTTATTGCTATTACCTATTTCTGGTTCATACTATTATTTTCATTCTTTAGTACTTAACTTATTTTCCTTTATAGGAGCTGTATATATCTATAATGTTTTTTGTGCAGAAAACCATGAAAGAAAATTTATCAATTCCGTTTTATGCTTTCTTATTCCTTCAGTTTTATTCTGGTGTTCAGGAGTTCTTAAAGAGGGTTTGTTACTTTTCTTTTTAGGATTAGCTATAAAGGCAATTCATCAATTATTAATTACTAATGAATCAAAAAAGATTATCAACTTTCTAATACTATGTTTTGCAATGTTCGGAATTTTACTCACTAAATTCTATGTGGCATTCGCTTTGTTGCCGGCAATCATTTTTTTACTACTAAATAAATTACAATTTTTGAAAAATTGGAGAAGCGCTTTATTGATTTTTCTACTAGGTGGAGTCTTTCTTTATTCTGAAAATCCGTTGACAAAAATTTTCAAAGAAAAACTAATATTCAAACAAAAAGAGTTTGTTAACGTTGCTAGAGGAGGCTATTACTTTGAAATAATTCAAAGCAATAGAATTGATACCATATATATTGAAGAAAAAGAAGGCAAAAATTTATTACAATCAACTGATTCTATTTATTTAGCAAAAAAAGGATGTCTTGCATCCTATTACAAAAATTTAGAAATGAGCGATAATTTAGAATTGAAAACAAATTCTAAATTACATTTACTTGAACATATTAAGCCTGTTAATAGCAGTATTTATTTACCTACCCTAAACAATAGTTTTATTAGCATTATTAAAGCATTGCCGATTGCTCTTTTTAACTCCTTGTTTTTGCCAATGCCTTGGGGAATAAAAAACGTTATGTACATAATGCCTGTGATAGAAAATTTGTTATTATTCTTTTTAATCATTTGGCTTATTATAAAGTATAAAGGAATTAAAGAAAATCAAAAGCAATTCATATGGTTTTGTTTTATTTATTCTATATGTTTATTAATAATTACAGGTATAACAACGCCTGTTTTAGGTGCGTTAGTTAGATATAAAGTTCCAGCGCTTCCTTTTATATTTTTTATATTAACTTCATTCATTGATTTTAAACCAAGACAAAGCCAATAGAAAATAGAATTCATATATTTAACTTCATTAATTAAATTAAATTAATTTAAATAAAACTAATTTGAAACAGAGAATTACCCTAATCTTTCTTCTATTACTTAGTTCCTACTCAAAATCTTATCATTCATATTTTAGAAACTATAGTGTTGAAAATGGTTTGCCATTTATACAAACCAATACAATTTTTCAGGATAGTAAAGGCTATCTATGGATTGGAGGTTATGGTGGTTTAAGTAAATTCGATGGAAATATCTTTCAAAATTTCAGCCCTAAAAATGGTTTAATTAATTATAGTGTAACCACAATAAGTGAAGATAATAAAGGGCGAATATGGATTGGTACCATTAAAGGAATTAGTTGTTACGACGGTAATAAGTTTACAAACTATAATAAAGAAAATAGTATAAAAATTGGATTAGAAAATGAAACAATAAATAAAATAATTTGTAACAATGAAAAAATTTGGATTGCCACAAAGAAAGGTTTGTATTATTTTATTGAAAATAAATTTTATAAAATAGAAAATCTAGATTTCAAGATAAATACCATGCTTGAAACAAAGGATAATCAAATTTTATTAGGTTCCGACTTAGGTGTCTTCTCCATAAATAAGTCAAATAATAAAGTTAACTTCATCGGCAGCTGCCCTGAAATATCTGCAATTACAGAATTTGAAAACAATTTTATTATTACTACACTAAGTGGCTTATATAAACTTAATCCAACCACTAAAAACTTGATTGAGTTTAAGGATGAGCATGTGAATTCTAAAAAGTTAAACAGCATTCAATGTATTGATAATATAGTTTATATAGCCTCTGATGATGGGTTAATAAAACTTGAAAAAAATGTTTTTAGCAATTATAAAATCTCTGACTATTATAACTCTAATCTAATAAGCTGTCTATGGAGTGATGATGAAAAAAATTTATGGATAGGAAGCTATGCAGGCTTATACAGATATCGTTCAGATGATTTTATTTCATATTCAAAAGAAGATGGAATAACGAGTAACTTTATTTTTCAAGTACTACGAACAAAACAAAATAAACTCTTTGTTGCAAGCGGTGGCAATGGGATATATATAGAAAACAAAGATGGAGTTGGGTTTAAAAATTATAGTATCAAAGATGGATTAATAGATGATTATGTTTGGAGCGCTTGTACAGATAAAAATGGAAATATTTGGTGTGGTACTAATGAAGGAATATCTGTTTATAATGGTCAAATATTTAAATCATTCACTCAAGCTAATGGACTATTAAATAATTTTTGCATTACTACCTTTTGTGACAACAATGGTGTTATTTGGATAGGAAACAAAGGCGGGGTTTCAAGATTTGAAAATGACAAGTTTACAACCCTAAAATTTCCCGAACAATTAGATTGTGACGTTTCTGCTATATATAAAACAAAAAATAATGATATGCTTTTTGGCGCTTATCAGGGTGGCTTGTTTAAATACGATGGCAAAAAACTTACAAATTTTGGAAAAGAAATTGGTATTAAAAGCGAGTCGGTGATGGCCATTGAAGAAGACGATTTTGGAAATTTATTCATCGGCACATTTGATGGTTTATTTATATATAAAAACAAAAAACTTATTAATCTAGATTCTGAAAACGGTTTAAGTTCAGATTTGGTTTATCAATTAAAGATTGATGGCAAAGGAAAGTACTTATGGATAGGTACAAATCAAAGTTTAAATAGATTTAGCTTAGAAAAATACAATAAAACTGGAGAAAAATCTATCTATCAAATAGGCAAGAATGATGGATTTAGTGGTGTAGAATGCAATACAGGAGCTGTACTTTTAGAAGGTGACTCTACACTTTGGTTTGGAACAGTAAATGGATTGTATAGATTTAATATAAAAGAATTCAAAGAAAACACTAGACCTTCAAAAACTGCAATTACTGGAATTAAAATTAACTACGAAATTTCAAATCTTGAAATTGCGTCGAAACTTGATTATGAACAAAATAACATCACATTTTATTTTACTGGCATTTGTTTCACAAATCCAGAGAAAGTTTTGTATACCATAAAGCTTGAAGGATATGATAAAACATGGCGCCCAGCTTCACATATAAACATTGCAAATTACCCTAACTTACCTCCAGGAAATTATACATTTAAAGTTAAAAGCTGTAATAATGAAGGAGTATGGAATAACAATGCTGCCATTTATACATTTAGTATATCTCCACCATGGTACAAAACTTTAATTTTTAGACTAGTTGCAATTGCTTTAATTATTGTATTCGTTTATTTATTTTTAAGAAATAGAGCAAATAATATAAGAGAAACCGAACGCAAAAAAATTGAACAAGAAATGGCAATTGCGGAGAATGAGCTTAAGGCGCTGCGTTCTCAAATGAACCCTCATTTTATTTTTAATTCCTTAAATTCAATACAGCATTTTGTAATCAGTAACAACTCCGAAAAGGCTTCAAAATATTTAAATAAATTTTCAAAATTAATACGATTAATACTTTCACATTCCGAGAAACAACTAATTACTTTAGCAGAAGAAATTGAATTATTAAAACTATATGTAGAGCTTGAACAAGTTAGATTTGAAGGTAAGTTTAGCTTAATATTTGAAATTGAAAAAGACTTAGATATTGATTTTATTGAATTACCAACCATGCTTATCCAACCTTTTGTAGAAAATGCAATCCTACATGGTCTAGCTCCAAAAGAAGGAAAAGGTATTCTTAAAATTAGTTTTACCAATTCTAATTCAAACATTATTTGTATAGTGGAAGACGATGGAATTGGAAGAAAAAAATCTTATAGTATGAAAGGAACAGGTAACAGCAACAACCTCTCAATGGCGACAAAAAACACAACTGAAAGAATTGAATTATTAAAAAAAATAAACGACAAAGAATATTCTTTTGTTATTTTTGACCTTGAAGAAAATCAAAAGTCAGGAACAAGAGTAGAAATAACTTTCCCAAATGATATATGATTAAAGCAATAATTGTAGATGATGAAAATAACAGTAGAGAGTTATTAAAACATCTAATTGAAAAAGAATGTAGCGAAAGCATTAAAATATTGGCTCTAACAGAGTCAGTTGAGGCAGCAGAAAAAAAAATAAGACAATTGCTTCCTGATTTATTATTTTTAGATATTGAAATTGCAGGTCAAACCGGGTTCGATTTACTAGAAAAGATACAAGATATTAAGTTAGATGTTATTTTCACTACAGCATTTGACCACTATGCACTTAAAGCTATAAAGTACAGCGCTATCGACTATATTCTTAAACCTATTGATCCTGAAGAATTGAAAATTGCAGTTGAAAAAATAAAACAAAAACAAATAAACAATCCATCATTAAACCAATTACAATTATTACTTCAAAATTTCAAGCAGCCAGATAGTTCTCTCGCTAAAATTTCCTTACCAAGCATACATGGACATGAAATTGTGTTTGTAAAAGATATTATTCGATTAGAATCGGATAGTCATTACTCCATCATTTATTTGACTGGAAAAAGGAAAATTATGGTTGCAAAAACATTAAAAAATTACGAAGACATTTTGCCCTCCGATAAATTTTATAGAATTCATACTTCACATTTAGTGAATGTTGAACATGTAGTAAGAGTAAATAATAAAGATAATATTGCGATAATGATTGATGATTCTTCGGTAGAAATTTCTAGGAGAAAAAAGGAAGAATTTATGTTAAGATTGGGTCTGTTATAAGTTCACAAAGTAAATTATTGCAATAAAAATATCATTTTTAAAAGTTAATAAAGGCGTTATATAAGAAGCTCTAATTGTATCTAAAACCCCGTTGGGTTTAGTTTCCTGACTACACCATGCTAAAAGTCAATTTCAAATTGACATAAACCTCACTGCAACAGATTTGCAATCCAACAAAACTCTTACAATTAAACCAACCTCTTTTATTAAACATTTCATTTTGAAAATTGAATTCAATATTATTGTAAAGCAAAGGAGCAAATGAGTTTCACATATCTTCCGAATATAGTAGATATTTGCCATTTTTTTTGCACGTATAATAATTTATGCCCAATTGCTTACGCTACTCAACAGGCAATGTAAACCTTAACTATTGACTCTTTTTTACGACATTTTATATTAACTTTGGACAATGAATTTGCAGCTAAAAATATTAAGACAAGATTTGTTTGAGGAGTATAAAAAGCAACTGAGCATTGATATTGAGAGTGCGTTCACTTCAATAAAAAAGAAATCACAAACAATAGAAGATTTTAAATTTTATCTTGCAAATTCTGCGGTATATTCATCCAACATTGAAGGTAACACTATAAGTTTTGACACATATATAAAAGCGAGTGAGTTCAACTTGCATCTAAAGACCAAGGAAATAAAAGAAATTGAGGACTTAATTGCTGCATACCAGTACGCACGAGAACATGAACTGACACTTGAGAATATATTAAAAGCACACGAAATTTTGACTACATCAATATTAGTAAAAAAGGAACGTGGAAAAATTAGGAAAGTAAAAGTTGGTTTAAGAAGTGAAGGACGTTTGATTTACTTAGCTATTGAGCCTGAGTTTGTAAAACAGGAATTGGTAAAATTGTTTGCTGACATTTCGATTTTGCTCAATACAAAACTAAATACAACCGAAGTATTTTATTATGCAGCATTATTACATCTCATATTCGTTAATATTCACCCGTTTGTTGACGGAAATGGCAGGGCCACCAGACTAATTGAGAAATGGTTTTTAGCAAAAAAACTTGGCGACAATTCTTGGTTTATAACATCAGAGAAAAATTATTGGGACAACAGACCAACATATTATAAGAACTTACAACTTGGCGTCAACTATTATGAAGTAAAGTATGAGTTGAGCATCCCTTTTTTATCAATGCTACCAAATTCATTATTGGAAAAGTACTAATACATCTTAACTTATTGACATCAAAAATAGATAACCTGAACTATTGGAAAGTAAGAAGCAATGGGCATAGCAGCACCTACAAGTCATGACGGATGAATTACGAACTTGCAACTGTTTGCTTTGTATTCAAAGTCAGTGCATGCCGACACATTTCGTCTCCAAAAATCTCCAACTTCTTAAACCCGCAAAACTTTATAAATTAGGCGTTTGAAACACTACTAACCTCAAAATGATTGCATAAAACAAAACTTTAATACATAAAAATGACAAACAAAAGACAGACAATTATTCAAAGTTCATTAAAAACATTCTTATTACTTATAATTAGTGCATGTTCTAGTCCCGAATCGGTTGATTTTTTGATAAAGGATGTGAAATTATTTGACGGTAACAATGTAATAGAGCATGCTAATGTTTATGTGAAAGATGGTTTAATAACAAGAATAAAAACCGACGAGAAAACAATAACTTGTAATTATAAATACCTGATTGATGGAAATAGTAAAACTTTAATACCAGGTTTAATAAATGCACATGCTCATATTCTAAATTCAAACAATCTAAAAGAATCTGCTCAAGCAGGAATACTTACCACGCTTGACCTTAATTGTTTAACAGAAGATTCAATTGCGATATATAAAAACCTTTATGATTCAGTTCAATATGCATATTTCTATACATCAGGAGTTGGAGCAGATATGCCTAATGCAGTACTTAAACATCTTTCAGGAGGTAAATACACTCCTTCGCCACTTAATAGTAAAATTGACATTGAAAAATATATCGCAAACGGAATTGAAAACAAGGTTAATTATATCAAAATATTTCAAGACTCAAGATTACCTGAAAAATTTAGTGATTCCATTTTTAAAACTCTAATTGATGAAACACATAAGCATAATATGGTTACGACAGTTCATACAGAAACACTGCATGATGCAATGTTTGCATTTGATAACGGGGCTGACATTTTAGCCCATGCTTGGGTTGATAGTTTAATCTCGGATAGTGAATTGGCAATGTGGAAGTCAAGGGGATTTTATGTTACACCAACTTTCTTAATTCATAGTATTATCATCGATAAAATGCATCCGAAAACTTATCTGACTATGGAACTAATGCTTAATGAAATTAATCGATTACATAAAGCTGGTATAAAAATATTGGCAGGTACTGACGCACCAAATTTGGGCATTAATTTCGGAACTGATTTGTATAAAGAACTTGATTTTTATGTTCAAGCAGGAATGACATCGGAGGATGCCTTAAAGACCGCAACAATTAATCCAGCAAAAGCATATAAACTAAAAGACAAAGGAGTTATTAAAGAAGGACTGATTGCAGATTTTGTTATAATAAATGGCGACATAATAAAAGACATAAAACAATTGAAAAACGTTACAAATGTTTGGAAAAGAGGCGTTAAAATTAAGTAACATAAATCAATTTGATAAACTAAATTTAGAATTATATGAGTAGCATATAAAATGACAACAGAGTGTTACCGCCCAACTTATTATCAATTAGACGGCTCCGCCAATATTCACTAGCGGAGTAAGCCTCTCACACCACTAACGCGCAGTTCAATTATACAGCGGATCATTAAGCATACTGACAATGATCTTTACATTATTAATAACTTGAGCCTAGTTTGATATAACAACAACAGACCTTACGCTCCTAATACTTCCTAAAAAATTTACTGTTTAATTTGACGAATTGCAAAAAAAAATGATGCTGACGCACCGCTTTATATTTTCTCAACCAACAACCTTTCGCAAACAATGTGGCTCAATGTTTCTGACAAGTGTTTGCTGTAACTCACAATCATTGTTTTATCAAATGGCTCTACAGATTTTATTTTCATTTTCAAGCCCAAACTAAGTTCACGACTGTTTAAAAATTTTAGAAACTCTCCTGAAGTATTTATAACGGCTGATAATTTTATGGTATCTCCTATTTTGCAATCACTTAGTTTCTTGTATTCCTTCCAAACCATTTTTCCGTTCTTATCAGGAATGGGAGAACCGTGGGGGTCCAATTTTGGAAAGCCAAGTAACTCATCCATTTTATCAAAAAATAAAGGCGACTGAATATGTTCAACTTGTTCCGCAATTTCGTGAACATCTTCCCATCCGAAACCCATTTTTTGAACTAAGAACATTTCCGTAAGGCGATGTTTGCGAATAACTACAGCAGCTTCCTTTTTACCTTTCTCTGTTAGTCGCAAGGGTTTGTAGCTTTCGTATAGCACCAACTTTTTTTCCGAAAGCTTTTTCATCATGCTGGTAACGGTTGGCATTTTTATTCCTAATCGTTTTGACAACTCATTCACATTCACCTCTCCTTTGTCATTTGACAGATTAAATAATGCCTTCAAATAATTTTCTTCTATCAGTGAATTCATAATACAAATGTAGCATTAGAAATCAAATCTAATCAAACTCCAAAAAATTATTTTTAAAATATAATTATTTGATACGTCTAACTTATTACTTTTGTCACATAAACAAATGTAATCAATGAAGTATGTCTTGCTTTTCTTACTTATTAC
>JBEIDK010000059.1:0-17266 GCA_040383485.1 Flavobacteriales bacterium | reverse complement strand
GTTGGGTGGGGCTGCTCATCCAATAAAAATCGCCTGCAACAATGTCTTTGGGTAGGTAAAGAATAAATGAATTTTCTAAATACTGAGACACAATTTTTTGTGCTGGTAATATGGTGTTCTGTATGCGTTTGGCGTATTCGATGCTGTCGAGGATTTCTAAATTCTTTTTTTCTACTTCGGCCTTTTGTTTTTCGATTAAAAGCTTTTGTTCAAATAGCTTTTTATTGGTTTGCCTACGTAAATAATTACTTCTGATAATGAAAAAGAGTAGCACGACAAACATTAATGTTGCAAGTGTGAAGTAAATAATGACCTGCTGTGAATCATTAAGCTCTAAATCCTTGTTATTTAGCATTTCAATTCGCTTTTCATTTTCACTTTTAAGTTTTGTAATTTGTTCTTGTTTTTTTATTGCGTCGTATTTCGCATTCATTGATATCATCCTGCTATACAAAGCAGTATTTACTTCTTTGTTTGTCGAATTGATTATGTCTGTCAATACCTGATATTCCGCATTCTTTATTTCATACTCAATACTCGTAAGTTCATTAAAAACATATATCAATGGCATTCTGTAAAAGTTGGCAATTTCCCAAGTTACTGGGTTACCATCATCACCAACATAACTTTTTGTACTCAAATTTAAACCCTCATTAATGATTGCTCGATTTTGTTCTTGAACCAATAATAAAATTGAATCGTGATATTCATTGATACTTTTTTTTAATTGATAAGCTGAATATATCCCTTCATTCAAATTAAATTCATCACCAACTAAAATATTACTCGTCTTTTCTATTTCATTTGTTTGATTAAGTTCAATATTTGACAATGTATCAGCAACTGAAACTGGTAAATGCTCGACTTCTAAAAGCAATTGCACTTTTAATTTCTTAACGTGTAAAAAAGTACGTTCAGTAAGCATTTTAAGTTTATTCACTTTTAAAAACACTTCAATTTTAGAATCGGACTTTTCGTTTAGTACAACTGAATACAATTGGTTATTTCTGGAAATAGCAGATTTTAATGCTTCTTCTACATTAAGACCTTGCATTTTTATGCTATCAATATTAATTTTTCCAGAACCTGAATTGGTTAAGGATCCAAGTGTAAGTGAAAAAAAATAAATTACTAATAGTATGGAATGTAACTTACCTAAATTTGTTTTACTTGCTTTTATAAAATGAAAAATTGCAAAGGGAATAACAAAAACACCTAAAATTGTAAAATTGATAATTGCTAATTCACCAGCACCTGGCCAATGTTGAATTTTTAGGATAAAACCAATTGCATATAAAAATAGTATAATGAATTGAAGAACTGTTTTAGCTTTTGATTTAAAATCGGTTTGGCTTTTCCATGATTCGAAAGTAAAAAGAGGCAAATAAAAACAGGAGAAAACAAAACTTGCTAATAACAATAATAAGGATGCACCAGGCCAGTGCATAACTTTGAAAGTTTCGCCAAATATTACAAAAATAATAGTAATCCACGCTATAACTTTAATAGCCCTTGAGGGCTTTTGATTTTCTTCTGTTATCATACTTTCAAATATATTGCTAAAATACTAATTTACTAATAATGCATTTCAAAGTAAGATAAAAATCTCATAATCAAAATAATACTTTGACAATACATGAATTAAGTAAAAAGGAAAAAAACAATAACTAGCATATTCCATTAAAGCAAATAAACTGCAAAGGAATTTAGTTGTAAATAAGGTTTGAATAATCAACAGTTAATAGAATTTTTCAATTTAAGGATAAAGGGTTATACAACATTTTTAAATATCGGTAATAAACTTATTCTAAAAGTCAGTCTGAATTTCAATCTTACATTTCCTTAATGAAAAGTAAAAGCTCTGAACAAAATGTTTGAAAATTCATTTTTTTAAGATTTTATTGATGTTTTATTTTAATAATAATTGTAGTGAAACATTTGATTTTACTGCTATTTTTGCTTTTTAAGTGATTACAACGTTTTTCTTTGCAACACTTTTCGAACTTGGGTACAAATTGTAAAAATGAAAACCTATCATATTCAAAATTTGCAGAATTAATATTCGAAAAATTCTTGTAGGTTTACAGCCCTATAATTTATGCGTTTATTGTTCATCTGTCCATATCCAATTGGTGAAGCAGCCAGTCAAAGGTTTCGCTTTGAACAATACTTTGCTTATCTCACAGAAAATAAAATTGAGTTTGATACCAAATCATTTTTAAGCCATAACGCTTGGCAAGTTTTATATAGGCCAGGGCATTTATTACAGAAAATATTTTATATATTGGGTGGAATATTCAATCGTTTTGCATTGCTATTTTATTTGCACAAATACGACTACATTTTTATTCACCGTGAAGCATCGCCAGTAGGGCCAGCCATCTTTGAATTTATAATAGCCAAGGTTTTTAACAAGAAAATAATTTATGATTTTGATGATGCCATTTGGATTCCTAACTCAAGCGAAAGCAATAGCTTTTATTCGTTTTTAAAGTTTTATAAAAATACCTATTATATATGCAAGGTGGCATATAAAGTTTCGTGTGGCAATATGTATTTGTGCAATTATGCTGCTCAGTACAATAAAAATGTAGTGTATAATCCAACAACCATAGATACCGAAAACTATCATAACAAAATTAAAGAACATAATAGTTCTGAAATTGTTATTGGTTGGACAGGCTCTCACAGCACCAATAGATATTTAGATGAAATGGTTCCTGTAATTAAACAATTAGAAGATAAATACAGGTTTAAGTTTTGCGTTATTAGCGATAAAAATCCTGAGTTACCATTGAAAAGTTTTGAATTTATAAAATGGAATAAGGACACAGAGATAGCAGATTTATTACGACTTGATGTAGGAATTATGCCATTGCATGATGATATGTGGGCAAGTGGCAAATGCGGTTTTAAAGCCTTGCAATATATGTCGTTAGGCATTCCAGCTTTGGTTAGTCCTGTAGGAGTAAATACAAAAATAGTAGATGATGGAATTAATGGTTTTATTTGCAAATCGGAAAACGATTGGTATGTTAACTTGGAAAATTTAATATCCAATAGGGAGTTATTACAAACTTTAGCCATCAACACTAGAAAAAAAATAGAAGAATATTATTCAGTAAAATCAAACAAAGAAAATTTTATACAATTATTTCAATAAAAAAAATGAAGAATACAGCATTAACATCAGTACATGAAAAATTAGGAGCTAAAATGGTTCCATTTGCAGGATTTAATATGCCTGTAACATATGAAGGTATAAATGCCGAACATGAAACAGTGCGCAAAGGTGTTGGTGTTTTTGATGTTAGTCACATGGGTGAGTTTATTTTGAAAGGTGCAAATGCACTTGATTTGATACAACGAGTAACAAGTAATGACGTCTCTGTTTTGACAAATGGTAAAATACAATATTCATGCTTACCAAATGAAACTGGCGGAATTGTGGACGATTTATTGGTTTATAGAATGACTGCAGAAAGTTATATGCTTGTTGTAAATGCCTCTAATATTGAGAAAGATTGGAATCACATAATGAAATACAACACCTCAAATGTAGAGATGCATAATATTTCAGATAAAACATCTTTGTTAGCCGTGCAAGGTCCCATGGCAATTAAGGCATTACAAAGCCTTACCGAAATTGATTTGTCTGCAATGGTTTATTATACTTTTGAGAAAGGAAAATTTGCAGGAATAGATAATGTGTTAGTTTCTGCAACAGGATATACTGGTGCAGGAGGTTTTGAAATTTATTTTGAAAATGAAAACGCAGAACATATTTGGAATGCTGTGTTTGAAGCTGGTAAACCTTACAACATACAACCAATAGGACTTGCAGCGCGAGATACTTTGCGTTTAGAAATGGGTTTTTGTTTATATGGTAACGACATTGATGACACTACATCACCAATAGAAGCTGGATTAGGTTGGATTACAAAATTTACAAAAACATTTACCAATTCTGAGGCAATACAAAAACAAAAAACTGATGGTGTTACTAAAAAATTGGTAGGTTTTAAAATGATTGACCGCGGCATTCCGAGACATGATTATGAAGTAAAAGATGCGGAAGGAAAAACAATTGGTAAAGTTACTTCAGGTACGCAGTCGCCTTCGCTGAAGGAGGCTATAGGAATGGCTTACGTAGAAACTTTACATAGCAAAGCTGGAACAGAAATATTTATTGCTGTACGTGATAAAAACTTAAAAGCTATTGTTGAAAAAATACCTTTCTACAAATCATAAACGTTTGAATTTAGAAAAAATAGTATTGTTCTAATTTTTGATAAACTTATTAGCTACTAGATGAAATCATTATTATTAGTTGTGTTTGTATTTATAATGAATTTATGCATGGCACAAACTCAAAATGATTCTATAGTAATAGTAAACAAGAATGGTCCAAATATATTGAAAAACGATACAGCTGATGTTAATACCATAAGTGATAATGGCCTCGAACAATATGAGTATCGAGCAGCCATAAGTATTGATATTGCAAACTTTCTAACCTCTCAAATTTATTTAAGTTTAGAAATACCTTTTTCAAAGAGTGTTTCTGGGGTACTTCAATTTAATAATTTACTTTATCAAGGTATTAATGTTTTAAGAACTTCAACTATAGAATCGAAAGAACTTATTAGAAATCAAATGTACGGGCTAGGTATAAGGTTGTATAACAAAGATAAAACTACCAAAGGCAGGTCGGCTTGGTACGTGCAACCTCAAATTTATTTGGGTAATGCCGATGTTTTAACAGGTTTAGTAATACCAAAATATAGAACCAATAATTTTAGTGCAGGTGCATTGAATGTCGGGTATTCAGGTATTAAGCATAGGGGTTTATTTGTAGGTTTTGATGCTGGAGTAGGTTTAATTAAAATTGTAAATCTTGATAATAAAATATTTTTTAGATTGGGATTTGAAGCTGGCTTTGCACTTTAATATTCAGCTTTTTTATACTTATTATTTAAATACAGAATAGAATATTTTGAAAATACTTTACGCTATACAAGGAACTGGAAACGGACATATGAGTAGGGCGCAGGTGTTTATACCGTTATTAAAAAAGTATGGAGAAGTTGATGTATTAATTAGCAGTACTGACCATGATATTAAACTCTCACATCCTATTAAATACAAACTTAATGGCTTAGGTTTTACCTTTGGCAAAAATGGAGGAATTAACTATTGGAAATCTTTTTGGAGATTTAAAATACTTACATTTTTCATAGATATGATTCGTTTTCCAATAAATGATTATGATGTTATCATCAATGATTTTGAGCCATTAACAGCTTGGCTTTGCAAAATAAAAGGCAAAAAAATTGTTTCATTAAGCCATCATTCTTCATACCTAAGTAAATTAGTACCTCGACCAAATAAAAAAGATTGGTTCAATGAAATGGTTTTAAAATACCATTCTCCATGCACTACATATTATAGCTTTCACTTTAATGAGTATGATAAAAATATTTACAAACCAATCATTCGTGAAAAAATTAGAGAAGGAAAAAAATCAGCCACTAAATCAGTTCTAGTTTATTTGCCATCATATGAAGCTAAAAAATTAATTCCATTATTCAGTTCAATAAAAGATTATACTTTCAATATTTTTTGCAAACACACCTCATCATCATACTCAGTAAACAATGTAACTGTTTTTACTATTTCAGAAGAAAATTATATTGATAAATTACTTTCATGCACTGGCATAATATGTAATGCAGGTTTTGAAACTCCTGCCGAAGCAATTTATTTAGGTAAAAAACTATTGTGCATACCAATGAAAGGTCAATATGAACAGCGCTGTAACGCAGAGGCTTTAAAACAAATGGGAGTGAAGGTTACAAATAACATTGATCATAATTTTACCAAAGAGATTATGAGCTGGTTAGATAATTCTGAAATAATTCAAGAAAAATATAGCGATAGAAATGAAGAAATTATTGCAAGCATAATTAATAACTTTAAATAGTTTGATAACTTTGATTTAAATGAGAAAATACATCTTATTACTTTTAATATTTTTTTCAATAACAGATTTTTCTTTTGGGCAATTTCAGAATATTTTAATTTCTACAATGGCCACACCAAATGAACCTAGTATTTGTATTAATCCTAAAAATACAAATGAGATGGTTGCAGGTTCGAATTTGAATAATATTTATAAGTCATCAGATGGAGGTTTTACATGGCAAAGAACGGCAATGGCAAGCAGTTTTGGCGTATGGGGCGACCCTTGCATTGTTGCCGATACTTCAGGTAAATTTTATTATTTTCATCTTTCAAATACTGGTGGTGCTAATGGTTGGATTGACCGTATGGTTTGTCAAAGACTTGATAGTATTAATGGAATTTGGAGTGCAGGTGTTGGCTTTGGATTAAATGGTAACAAGGATCAAGATAAAGAATGGGTTGCGGTAAATCATTTGAATAATGAGCTGTATGCTACTTGGACGCAATTTGATTCATATAACAGTTCTTCGGCAAACGATAGTACAATAATTTTATTTTCAAAATCATCGAACAATGGAAACTCTTGGAGTACACCAATGCGAATTAGTAAGTACGCAGGTGATTGTTTAGATTCCGACAATACCACTGAAGGCGCTGTGCCGGCTGTTGGTCCGAATGGTGAAATTTATGTTGCATGGTCAAATCATCAAAAAATTTATTTCGATAAATCAAATGATGGAGGAAATACTTGGATGCAAAATGATATTGAAGTGGCAACACAGCCTGGGGGTTGGGATTTTCAAGTGAGCGGAATAACAAGGACTAATGGATTTCCGGTAACAGTATGTGACCATAGCGGTGGAGTAAACAATGGTACTATTTATATTAATTGGTCCGACCAAAGAAATGGTGTTTTAAACACTGATGTCTTCATCATAAAGTCGACAGATGGTGGTGCAACATGGAGTAATCCATTAAAGGTAAATTCGGATACTACAGTTAGTCACCAATTTTTTAACTGGATGAGTATTGACCAAACTACAGGTTATATCTATGTTGCTTTTTATGATAGAAGCAATTATACTGCTAACTCAGATAGTACAGATGTTTATCTTGCATTTTCAAAAGATGGAGGAAATACATTTCAGAATTTTAAAATTAACTCTAGTTCGTTTGTACCTAACTCAAATAGTTTCTTTGGTGATTATATAAACATATCTGCACACAATGGAGTGGTAAGACCAATTTGGACAAGAATGGACAATGGTAACACATCAATTTATACCGCAATTATTGACAGTGTAATACTAGGATTTAAGCTTAACAATGAACCAATATTTGTTGTTGAAGAATGCGCAGCGGTTTATTATGAAAACATGCCATTTATAGCCTATAAATTAAGAAAAAACGCTAACGTTTCAATATTTATTTATAATGTTTTGGGTGAATTGGTGGGAGTTGTAAAAAATAACGAACCTACAGAATATGGTAAGCACCTTGAAACCATTGATAAAAACAAATATAAACTAAACGGCGGTATTTATTATTGTTTGATAAAAACGGATGATAAAATTCAAATTAAAAAAATTATAGTAGAATAATTTACTGTATCAATTACTATTTTTTTAAATTTTTATTTTCAAGGTCTAAATAATAATCTTTTGTAAGTTCAATATATTCCTTGGTATAGTTGTGTCTCTCGTCATTCTCAATCACAATTTCGTCTTCTTCATGTGTAGATTGAGTAAATGAATATTTCATCAATAAGCGTTTAGGTTCTTTTTCAATTTTTGTTTTTACCCTTGTACTTTTTAATAAGAACAAACCATTTGTCCTAGCTAAACTCATAAAAAACTTTGCTTCTGAATAAGGTAAAATAATATAGAAAAACCCATTGGGGCTTAGTAATTTACAAACGCAATTTATAAGTACATCAAAAGGCAACTCATCAGTATGTCTTGCATTATTTCTTGAAGTTTCTTTCGCTTTAAAAGCATCTGTAAAATAAGGTGGATTTGTGATGATTACATCGTATTTAGTATTGTTGCTGATTACGAAATCCTGAATAGAAATGTTTTTGACAACAATATTATTTGACCAGATGCTATTTTGAACATTCTCCTTTGCTTGCAAATAAGAGTCGTTATCAATATCAATGGCAATAATTTTGGCGTGGCTTTTTTGTGCGAGCATTAAAGCCAATATACCAGTACCAGTACCTATATCTAATATTGTATTGGCATTTTTAGCGTCGGACCAAGAACCAAGTAGAACAGCGTCAGTGCCAACTTTCATAGCACATTTATCTTGTTTTATTTCAAATTTTTTAAAAACAAAGTTCTCTGATGACATAAAACATTAGCGGTAATGAAACATTTTAGAAGTTAAATTTATTCTTTTTTTTTGATTTCTCTCTTAAAAGCTATATTATCTTTTAATTCGACTTTTCGTTTTAATTTCTTCCATTAACACATTACAAACATTTTTATTAGCATTCACCTGAAGATATGAGCCTTTTGCATCAAGGCTTAACTTATATAATTGCCATAAATCTTTTTTTTCGCCTCCAAAAGCTAAAATGCTCATCGAGAGAGTTTTATTCGGCTCTAAATTCATCATTGTCTTATCCTCGTCCTTTAATTTAAAAGCACCATCGGTGGCTAAAATTATTTCATTGTTTCCATTATTAATATAGTTTTTACGGGCTATCTCATAAGCTAAAGCAATGCCTTTACCACCCGAAGTTTGTCCTTTTGCTTTTAAAGTATCTATTGCTTTTTCTATGATTTCAATATCCGTTGCCTTTATATTTTCAAATAGAATATTCGCTGTGGTTGAATAGTATATAACCGATAAATAATCACAACTTCTTAACTCTTTTAAGATACATTTTATTGCCACTTTAAGTGCTGGCAATTTATTTGGCTCTTTCATAGAAGCACTTTTATCAATCAGGAATACAATTTGATTTGGTGCGTATTCTTTGTTGGATAGTTTTGAATCATTTATAGTTGCAGGTTCTAAATTTCTTATCGTTTCTTTAGAAACAATGGTTGGTTCATTTACTATTTTTACTATTTTTTGTAATGGAATTTCAATTACAGAATTTGTTTTGGAAGTATTTATAGAAACATTTTTTGAGATAAAGTTATTCGCGCTAACAGATATTTTTAAAATACATTGTGGAGCTTCAATTTGAAACAAACCACTCTTATCACTTGTAAGGTCTATAATTTTGTTGGGTAGTTCAATTTTTAAATCAGCACCATTAATAGGTTCTTTGGTTTCTTCATCAAATACAAATCCACTAATATTTATGGTCTTCTCGGGTGGTAGAAGTTTGTTTTGCTTTCTGTTTTTTACTGTAGGGTGACATGCTTGCAAATCATCTACAGCAACATTCTTAATTTTGCCTTTTATAGTTAACGTTAATGGATTATCATTATTACCAGAATAAATAAAAATATCTTCAGAAAATGCACCAATTCTTAGCACTTGGTATGTAATTATTATCGCAGAACTATCTTTTGGTAGTAACTTTTTCTTTTCAATTTGAATAGAACACGATTTTGGACCATCCACTTTTAGAATAAAGTTTAATTTATCAGAGTTGTTGAAAATGGTAAACTCATACACTAATTGTAAGGCAGATTCTACAGTTCCTATGTCAAGAACTTTTTCTTTTGCGTTTAATTGCTGTGCAAATAAATTGCTAAACGAAGCTAAATTTATAGCTATTACAATTAATAGTAATTTTCTAATTTTATACAATTTTCACTATTTTAAACTACCTAATTATTCAAACTATTTGAATAAAGCACTGCCAACTCTAATCATATTACTGCCACATTCTATCGCTAATTTATAATCACCGCTCATTCCCATTGATAAAATGCTTAAAGGTGTATTTTGATACTTATCAAAAGTTGCTTTTAATAAGTCAAACTCTGATTTTATTTTAGAATTATCGTCTATGTTACTAGCCATTCCCATTATTCCGCATAATTCGGTATTTGGATATTTAGTATAAATTTTATTGGCAAAGAATCCTTGCAATTCATTTAAGCTAAAACCAAATTTTGTTTCTTCTAAAGCAACATGCATTTGTAATAAATATTTGATGATACGATTGTTTTTTTTTGCTTGCTTATCAATTTCTTGCAGTAATTTTTCGTTATCAACTGAATGTATGAGTGAAATAAATGGAGCAATATATTTTACTTTATTTGTTTGAAGATGACCTATTAGATGCCACTGCACATCATCGGGCATCACATCGTTTTTTGCTGTTAATTCTTGAACACGATTCTCTCCAAATACCCTATGTCCAGCCTCATATAATTTCTTAATATCAGCTATGCTTTGTGTTTTTGTAACAGCAACTAGCTGAACATTTTCAGGAATGTTAGAAATTATTGCATTTAAATTTTCAGAAATATTACTCATGAATTGTTTATTGATAATTAGATTTTAAAAATTGATTTAGAAATGGTGCAATAAGTTTTAACGCTTTTTCTAAATAAATTTGGTCGACTTTATCGAAGTATGCTAAGTGTTCACTATCAACATCAAAAACAGCAATGATGTTTTTGTAGTCATCAAATACAGGCAAAACAATTTCTGATTGAGATAAATTACTACAAGCAATATGACCTTCAAATAGATTCACGTCTTCAACAATTATTACCTCTTTTTTTTGGTAACAAGTGCCGCAAACACCTTTACCAAATGCAATATTGGTGCAAGCGACAGTTCCTTGAAAAATGCCCAATTGCAGCTCATTTTTAGTCACAAAATATAAACCTGTCCAAAAAAAATTCATTGTGTTATGTAATGCCGATATTACATTACTAATACTTGAAACATAATTATCTTGAACGTTTATCAAGGTATCAAGTTGTGATAGTAATAACTTATATTTTTCTTCTTTCGAGTAGTTTGTATCAATCTTTATTTCTTGCATATTGTTGTTTTGTTGTTTGTTTAGGTGTTCAATTTTAAATTATTACACGCACATTTCGTCAAAACCAATTAGATTTAGCTGCTGAGTAGCTCTTGAAAATGCTGTATAAAGCCACCGTAAATAATCACGGTCAAATTTGCCTTCAGGCAAATAGGCTTGTTCTACAAAAACGCTCTGCCATTGACCACCTTGCGCTTTATGACAAGTTACAGCATAAGCAAATTTTACTTGCAGTGCATTCAAATAAGGGTCTGCCTTTATTGCTTTAAATCTTATTCCAGCATTCTCAATATGCATGTAATCCTCTACAACACTTTTGTATAATGCTTGATTTTTATTGTCTGGTAAGGCAGGACTATCAGCCATAATGGTATCTAATAATACATTGCAATCAAACTCTGGGTCATCTGGAAAATCAAGCATTTTTACTGTTACAGAAGCAAAATTAAAACCATGCATCTCAATGTATTTACTCACTCGTTTTATTTCAATAATGTCACCGTTAGCAATAAAAGCAGTTGAAGATTCTTTACTCAACCAATTATAATTATTTTTTACCACCATCATTAAATCTCCTGCTGTTATTGGGCTTTCAGGATCTTTGTCTAAAATGCGCATACGAATTTGTTGATTGTATGCATTAGCACGTTTATTACTTCTGCAAATAACAATGGTATCGTCTACACCATATTTTCTATAATTTGCATCTAAAACATCTTGTAGTTCAAGTCCGTCAACAACAGTGACTTCATTGGTTGCATTTATTTTTATTTCATCTTTATCATAAACAACAATTCTACCAGGTTCTTGTTCCGGTTTTGATAAAAGCAGATTTCTAAGATGTGTGGCGTTATTTAAAATAGTAGAATTTTCGTTTTGACGCATTACCTCAGTCAGCTCAAAATCATTGATGGTCAAAGAAAAATTTTTTGTCAAATATTCTAAGTCAAGTGCATGGCTCAATGACAAACCTACAGGTGGCAATTGCGCTTTGTCGCCAATAAAAAGTAACTTACAATTATTACCCATAAATACATAAGTCAATAAATCTTCAAGCAAGCTATTACCATTTCCAAATTCTGACTTAGCATCGCTAATCATAGAAGCTTCATCAACAATAAAAAGCATATCGTTAAAGGTATTATTCTGTAAGGTGAATTTAGCTCCTGAAAATTCATCGTTATTACTTTTATATATTTTTTTGTGAATGGTATAAGCTTGTCGTCTTGCATAATTTCCAAGTACTTTTGATGCTCGTCCAGTAGGAGCTAAGAGCATTGTTTTATGCTGTATGCTTGGCAATGCTCTTACTAATGCTCCAACAATAGTAGTCTTGCCTGTACCAGCATAACCTTTTAAAATAAATACTGGATTGTGCTTTTCAGTAGTTATAAAACTACATAGCAAATTCATTAATGTTGCTTGTCCTTGAGTTGGTTCAAAACCAAAGCTATTTTGTAACGCTATTTTTAATTTCTGGAAAGGCAACATTCTTTTTAGTATTTTATAGCTAGTTTATAGTTTGTTGTATTTGTTGCATGGACTATTAAATTGAAGGTTTTAGGCAATTTTAATTCTCGATATTTTATTTGAAAATTTCTAATCAAGATTAATTATATTCTATAATTACCTAGAAAAATTAAAAACTATCTAAAAGAATTTTCTCTGCCTCTTGTTTGTGTTTTCCTTTTTTAGTGATGATAGATTGAAAGATTTTTTTTGCATCATCTTTCTTTCCAATTTCAACTAAACATTTTGCTTTTTCGAACTCTGCATCATCATAAAAACCAGCATTTGGGTATTTCATAGCATCATCAAAACATTTGATTGCTCTATCAAATTTTTTATTTGCAAAAAATACTAATCCACTTTTGTAACTAGATTCTGCTTTGGCTCTTTCATTTAAAGGCTTATCAAGTTTCCTTGATTTAAACTCGGCAATTTCATCAACACTTACCTGAGCCGCTTGAGGTGAGGCTTCATATTTTTTACCCGCTGATGCTGGTATTACATCTTTAAGATTCGTAGATTCTTTTGCCTTAGAATCAGATTCTGACTTTTTGTTTACGTCTGGCATGTCTTGCATATTTTCTGCATTAGCAGCAATAGCATCTGAACTAACTTTTGTAAGCGCCTTCACATTTTTTTGTCGCTCTTCGTGTTTAGAGTCATCATTAGCGGCAATTTCATTTGCCAATTTATTATTTTCAATAGAAATAGCTGATGATTTGATTTCATATACAACATCGTTACTTAAATCTTCTCGGCTTATAACCGGAGGTGTTTTTAAAGTTACATTTTTTGTAGTTCCAGAAATTTCAGCATCCGCTAATTGCTTACTTTTATTAGGTTTAAGTAATACTTCTATTTCATTTTTTTGAGAATCAACATTAGTATTCTCTTCTTTTAATTCAGCGGTTATTAAAGGCTCATTGTTTTGATTAGAATCTATTTTTAATTCATCAATAGTTGAGGCTAATTGTTCATTATTTTCATTGGAGAAATAAAATGTAATACCAACAAGTAGCGCCAATCCAGCAGCAATAGCTATGATCATTGATTTTTTACTTTTCTTTTCGGCTAATAAATAATCTATTTTGCTATTGATATTTGAAGCAGCCAACGTCAATTCCTTTTCATCCTTTAATAACATTAATCCTTCAACTGCGTCATCGCATACTTTACAATTTAGTAAATGTTTTTCAATTGTATGTTGTTCAGCTGGATTCATATTTGAAAACACATACTGCTCCAATTCCTTTTGGGTAGGACATTTTGAAGTGTTTATATATGTTGTTTTCAATTCCATTATTTAAAAATATAAAAGAGTATTAAAATTATTGTTGCTACAATATTTTGTAATTTCAATTGCAAATTTCGTTTTCCATTCTGTATATAACTCTTTACTTTATTGTAATCATAGCCCGTTTCATCCGTTATTTCTTTATAACTTTTTTCATTGATATAGAATAACTCAACACATTTTCTCTGGTCAACAGGCAATTCTAAAATAGCCTTTTCTAGTGCTTGTAACTGTTGTTCTTTTTCATTCGCTTCTGTATGATGCAAATCAAAATCTTTTTCCACAAAAGTGTCAGTATATATTTCACGTTCTGGCTTCCTTAGTTTCATCATGCAATAATTTTTAGCAATTACATGTAACCAACTTTTAAAGTTCGAAACCTCAAAGCGCTTTAAATCAGTGAATAATTTTTCGAATATTTGCATAGCCGCATCTTCGCTATCATAGCTATTTTTCAAATATTTCATACATACCGAAAATACAAAATTGGTATAGCGTTTAAACAACTCACCCACCAATTGCTTGTCACCGCTGTTTTTATATTGAGCTATTAATTCTATGTCGGTAAGTGTATTCGTAAAAATCGGTATTATTTTGCTATGCAGTAAATATAGTATAAAAAGGACATTAGTAAAGACATAGAAACAAAAAAAGCTACAAAATAATGTAGCTTTTATTTATTGTAAAAATATGCTTATTCCATGGTATGATACACAGCGCTTACATCTTCATCTTGTTCAAACTTATCAAGCAAATCAAATATTTCTTCTTCTTGCTCTTCAGTTAACTTTTTAGTTGTAGTTGGTATTCGTTGTAAATTTGAACTTAGTACATTTATATTTCTTTCTTCAAGTGCTTTTTGCATAGCTCCGAAGTCTTTAAAATCAGTCATAGCTACTAAATTTCCTTCAGCATCTTTATATATTTCTTCCAAGCCAAAGTCTATTAGTTCTAACTCCATATCTTCAATATTTAAACCTTCAGGATTTAATTTAAAAACCCCTTTGCGTTCAAAAGCAAAATCTAGTGAACCTGTTTTTTGCAGTTCACCGCCATTACGAGTAAAATACATTCTAATATTAGCCACTGTTCTGGTAGGATTATCTGTTGCACACTCGGCTAAAATACCTATTCCATAAGGACCATAGCCTTCGTATACCACTTCGGTAAAAGTACTTGCATCTTTTCCCGCAGCTTTAGAAATTGCAGCCTCGATGCGGTCTTTAGGCATGTTTTCATTTTTTGCGTTTTGAACAATAACGCGTAACTTCGGGTTTCCGTCCAAGTCAGGTCCACTGGCCTTAACAGCAATAGAAATTAACTTACCAAACTTAGTGAAAGTCTTGGCCATCTTGTCCCATCGTTTTTCTTTTCGTCCTCGGCGAAATTCAAATGCTCTTCCCATATTCTATTTTTTTTTGAGAGTGCAATTATAAAAAATATAAAATATCAAATTGAACGAAATTTCAAGGGCAACAAAAACGATTGCTCCTGTTTACAAATTTTAAAAACAAAAGACATTCCACTTTATTTCATAAACCACTAAAAATTAGCATTTTAAAAGTCATATCCGATTAAACAATTCAAGCTTTTAATAAAAAATTGAAAATTGAATTATTGATTTAAGATAATAAACTATCTTAGTTCACTTTTAAAAAATTAGTTTATGAGTGAAAGAATACTAAAAGCGTTGATGCAGTTGTTTGCCATTTTAGCAAAAACAGATGATGATGCTACAATTGCAAATGGAAGATTAATTGTTTTAGCCTTTTTAAAGTCTCAATTAAATACTGAGTTGGTTGAAGAATATCTTAAAGTTTACGATGACTTTGTTGAGCAACATCATAAAATTTCTGATGCTACCAAGAGCAAAAAGAGAACTTCCGTAAATTCAGTGAAGGTATTAAGAATATGTTCTCAAATTAATGAAGAACTAATTCAACGACAAAAACTAATTGTATTAATCAGACTTATCGAATTTATTAACGCGAATGGTGAGGTTGGAGAGCAAGAATTAGAATTCGTGCAAACAGTTGCCCAATCATTTAATGTAGAAGATACTGAATACAAAGCTCTTATTGACTTTGTAAACTTCAAAATAGATTCGGTAGAGAGGAATTCGAAAGTTTTAATTATTGACGGCACAGTAAATACCGACCCTGATCATTTGCATTTAAGACAAGAAGGGCTTAGAGGAACCATAAGGGTTATTTGTGTAGAAAGTATTGGAATGTATATCATTAAATACTTTGGAAACGCCGAATTATACTTGAATGGCCAAACAATCAATAATGATAAGGTACATATATTTACGCAAGGATCTTCAGTTAGAGGTTCCAAAATAAAACCGCTTTATTATAGCGATGTAGTGAGTAAATTTTTGACTAGTGGTAGTCAGGCTAAAATAATTTTTGAGGCAAAAGACGTTGAATTTCGATTTAAGAGTGGAAAGTTAGGTGTTAGAGGTTTACGATTGAATGAAGAAAGTGGTTCCTTAATTGGGATTATGGGTGGTAGTGGTGCAGGAAAAAGTACAGTACTGAATATTTTGAATGGAAACGAAGTGCCGAGTGCTGGTACGGTTACCATTAACGGTATTGATATACATAGAGAAAAACATAAAATACAGGGTGTAATTGGCCACGTTTCTCAAGACGATTTGCTGATTGAAGAACTCACTGTTTACCAGAATTTATTTTATAATGCAAAGCTTTGTTTTGCCAATAAGACTGATGCAGAAATAAAGGTAATGGTTCTGGATTTGCTTACTGATATTGGTTTGCAAGATACCATTGATTTGAAAGTTGGTAGTCCCTTAGAAAAAACCATATCTGGTGGGCAACGCAAACGTTTAAATATTGCACTTGAACTAATACGTGAACCTGCTGTTCTTTTTGTTGACGAGCCCACCTCGGGCTTATCATCGCGCGACAGTGAAAATATCATGGACTTACTAAAGGAACTTTCTTTGAAAGGTAAATTAGTTTATGTGGTTATTCATCAACCATCATCAGATATTTTTAAAATGTTTGATAAATTACTGATTCTTGACTTAGGCGGTTATCCAATATATTTTGGGAATCCTGTTGAATCCGTAATTTATTTCAAAACTTTAATTAATCATGTAAATGCCAATGAAAGTGAGTGTATCACTTGCGGCAATGTAAACCCTGAACAAATATTCAATATCATTGAAACTAAAGTTTTAGATGAATATGGAAATGAAACTTTGAACAGGAGGGTAGCGCCCAAAGAGTGGAATGAGTTTTTTAAAGAAAGGCTTATGCCATCATTAAGAATCGAAGATTCGAACGTAGAGATTCCAGAAAGCACTTTTAAGAAACCAAGCAAATGGCAACAGTTTAAAGTATTTATTACACGCGACGTCTTAAGCAAACTTACAAATCAGCAGTACTTGATAATTAATTTTCTTGAAACACCTGTATTGGCATTTATACTTGCGTTTCTTGTAAAATTCTATAATACTGACATTTCAAATAAAGTAGGATATAAATATTTCGAAAACGAAAATTTAT
>JBEIDK010000058.1:0-17432 GCA_040383485.1 Flavobacteriales bacterium | reverse complement strand
TGACAGTATACAAATTGGTAGTAATTACCATAAAAGAATAAAAATCTCAGGAGTCAATCAGAACACAGGATTTGATGAATATTGGATTGAGGGAATTGGAAGCACTATGGGAGTCTTTAATACTGGAATAACAGGAGTTGTAGTATTCGATGTTTACTATCCATCGCTTTTGTGCTTTGAAAAAAACGGAGTAAACCTATATAGCAATCCAAACTTTACAAGTTGTTATCAAGATTTTCCGACTGCTATAACCGAGTATTCGCTTTCCAATAATTCATTATTATTCCCAAACCCTGCGACAAATTTTGTATCTATAAAATCTGACTATGAAATTAAGTCTTATAAAATTGAATCACTTTTAGGACAATTAATAATGCAAGAAAAAATAAATGCTAAATCATTTTCAATTGACATTTCAAACTATTTAGATGGAGTTTATTTGGTAACCTTAACAACTTATAATGGAACAATAGTAAAGAAATTAATAAAAAACGGTACATAAATGAATCTACAAAAATATTGTATCTGAGTAATTTAAGAAAGCTTATAGCTTTGTGCTAAGTTCTTTAGTGGTATTAAGTTTAATTCATTGTTAAAGGCTTATAAAAAGGTGACCTTAATATTAAAATCACTTTCAAGCACAAGTAACACATTTTGCAGTCATATTTCTTTTCACACTTATAAGTAGAAGATTATTGTAATTATTAAATCTTTTTTAATCACAAAAAGTGATAGAAATAAACCTTTCTTACAAAAACAACTACCCAATATACTCTCACAAATTATATAATTTATAAACCTTCTGTGAAATAAAATTTGCAATTTTTATTCAAGTAACAAAGCTAATAAATTTGGGCTAGTCACAACAAGTAACCTTGGCTGCATGGGTTTTAATCTTGCCACTACCTTTAGGTAGTGGGTAATAATTGCAACAGCAATATGGGCTTTAGCCGAAATTAAATTTTGGCTAAAGCCGAATACCTAAAACAATCTAAAATCCACTACCTGAAGGTAGTGGCAACATAGTATGCAACAAAATATGCAACTGAAATTTGTTTTTATACATAACATGCGGAAGCACACAGAAGGCGATAGTAAAACCATTTAACAAAAAAAATCCCTACCAAAACTGGTAAGGATTTTTTGTTTTAAAAAGCAGATTCCGCTATTAGCAGAATGATAAAGCTTACTACAGCACCCTTTGTATTACCGGATTGCAATAGCCGCTTTTGCCAGCAACACCAACAGCTTTTACCCTAAATGCATATTTGTTTCCACTTGTGAGTGAATCAACCACAAGCTTGCGCTGCGTTTGCATGGCAATCATTGTCCAGCCGCCTTTTCATTTTGTCAACAAAAGTATTCGATAGTAATTTAACCGCTATGTAACTTATTTCTTCAACACTTCAATTTGTTGCTCCGTAACCAAAAAATTATCGCAATACTCATTCAAATACTTCGCTTCATTCATACATTTTTTAGTAAAATACTCCGGAAATCCATTGCTAATGAGCCTTTTCAAATCAAATAATCGCATCTCACCACCTTTTCTATTACCCCAATTATATACAGGCAATAACTCTACCTTATTTAATTGACATTGTTTCTTGCCATTCACCCTCCCTTTACTAATTGTCAGTTTCAGCAGAGGAATAAGCCTATCCCAAACAAAAATATCATACGCAATAAAGTCTGCCAATGAATAAATGGCAAATCCCTGTTTTTGTACTTTAGTTATGGGGCAATTGAACACATACTTCTCCATAGGCTGAGGATTATGAGGGTGTGAACCCAAAATAATATCGGCACCACATTCTTCAAAAATGGCATGGTAATTTTCAATTGTATGTTTAGAAGGGTAGGATTGATAAGCGTTCCCCGTATGTAAAGACAAAATAATTATGTCAGCACCTTGCTGATGCGCTTTTATTACATCACTTTTAATTGGTTGCAAATCAGGGTTCACTGTATTGAGTCGAATATGGTTCACAAAATAACTTTCATTCGAATTAAGTTCAAGGTTATTAAGTGAATAAGTATATGCTATGAAAGCAACCTTTATTCCTTTTTTTTCAATCATTGCAATTTTATTTCTTTCCTCTTCATTACGCGCAGTTCCTGTAAATGCTACACCATTTTTTTCCAGAAAATCAATTGTAGAGTTTATTCCTTCAATACCCATGTCAAGGCTGTGATTATTGGCTGTTGAAACAATATCATAACCCCTGTATTGTGGGCTTCCCGAAAAAATATTAAATAACTCTTCGCTACCATTAAATAGCATATTAACAAGCATTATCTCGGGCACTGCCGAAGGTTTTTCCTTTAAATGAATAGGTGTTTCAAGGTTTGCAAATACTATGTCTGAACCAAAAAACCAACTACCAACATCATCCCATAAATGCGCGCAATTTTTATCATTAATCCTAGCATAAGGCATCAAGTCGCCCCCAGCCGAAATGGTAATTTCAGATTCTAATTCAAAATGCACTGGTAAACTAAAACTTAAATCTTGATTTTTGAAATAAGCAACAACGTCAGTTTCAAATTCCGTAGGCGGATGAATGTAATATTTATATCCTAGGTAAATTATATCCTTAAGTTTGAAAAATGCAGGATTTTCCTCGAATCCATGTATGGGTGCCCTCCATTTTTTCGAATTAAAAATACCTACCAATTTATAAATTACCTTTAGCAGCAATACTAATGTTTTGCCCTTTAAGGTGTAAGGAGTTACAACTGGAAACTTATTTATAGATGTAGATTGACCCATAGATTAGTCTGATAGCAAAAATAATAAACATAATACCACTAAACCTATTAATGCCTAATAAAACTTTAGTTGTAAAGTATTTCTTCAATTTAAATGCAGAAAACGAAATGCCAATTTCAGTTGCGAAAATAGCTAAGATACAACCTAGAAAGAATATATTTTTTTGATAAATATCATATTCCTTTTCAGCTTCAATTTTAGTGGCTATCACTCCCCAAATAATTAGATTCATGGGGTTTAAAATGTTTAGTAAAAATCCAGTAGAAAGGTAATATCCTGCGCTTCCTAGCTTTGTTTTTGGATACACTATTTTGGGATTTGATTTAAGAATAGAATTTAAACCAATTACAAATAATAGAATAGCACCTAAAATACTTACATAAAAAGAAAAATGAGGAATATTTGGCAATCTAGTTGTTCCTGCCATCGAAATTGTAATGAGAATAGCATCGGAGATAACGACTCCTAGTGAAATATATATTCCAGATTTAAAGCCATTATCAACACTGTTTTGTATTAGCGCAAAAAAAACGGTACCAAGCATTAGGCATAGTGAAATGCCAGTAATTAAGCCATAAAAGAATGGTTCAAGCATTTTTATTTTTTAGTAGCTGTGATAATATTGTTGATAATTGATGCCTTACAAATTATTAATTTGCAAGTATAAAGATTTGAATTCGAATTCTTTTTAGTTAAAATGAACTAGTTTAATATAAAAACTACATTCATAAATTATATATTAAACTCAAAAGGCATATGATTAACAGGACATAATTTTATGAAAATGAGTAAAAACTTTGAGTTAAATTTGTAAGTAATAAAATAAAATTTACATTTGCACTCCCAAATCAAAAATGGCCCGTTCGTCTAACGGTTAGGACGTCAGGTTTTCATCCTGGTAATAGGGGTTCGATTCCCCTACGGGCTACATAAATTAATAAAAAAAGAAAATGGCAAATCATAAGTCATCGATGAAAAGAATTAGAAGTAACGACGCTAAGCGAGTATTAAACAAATACCAAGCTAAGACTACTCGTAACGCTATTAAAGGAATTAGAATAAGTACTGACAAAGCAGTTGCTGAAAAGGAATTGCCTAACGTTATTTCTTTAATTGATAAATTAGCGAAACGTAACATAATTCACAAAAACAAAGCAAGTAACTTAAAGTCAAAATTGACTAAAAAAGTTACAGCAATGGCAAAGTAAATTTACTTTAATACTATAAAGTACCCTTTCGATTACCGAAAGGGTTTTTTTGTTTAAGCACTTTTAAAAATGAAAATTTTATATCCATACTTACGAAGATATTGGAAGCTGATATTTTTAGCACTCGGCTTAGCGGCTATAAATCAAGTATTCTCATTGCTTGACCCATATGTTTTTAGAAGAATAGTTGATGAATTTGCAACACCAGCGTTAAAAGGATATGCTAATGGTGTTCAGGCATTTACTAAAGAACAATATATAAAAGGAATTGGATATTTGATTTTACTCTCGATGGGGGCAGCAATGATGAGCCGCATTGCAAAAAACTTTCAAGATTATTTTGTGAATGTTATTACCCAAAAAATGGGTGCCGATATTTATACCGACGGACTAAAACACTCTTTAGAGTTACCATATCAGCAGTTCGAAGATCAACGAAGCGGTGAGACTTTAGGAAAACTTCAAAAAGTAAGAACTGACGTAGAAAAACTTCTTCAAATGTTCATTAGCATACTATTTACTTCAATTGTTGGGGTAATATTTGTTGCGGTATATTCAATCAAAATTCATTGGTTGATTGCCCCTGTATATTTTGCAGCAGTTCCTTTACTTGGCTTTATGAGTAGCTATTTAAGTAAGAAGATAAAAGTTATTCAAAAGAAAATTGTTGGTGAAACAACTGCCTTAGCTGGTTCTACAACTGAATCATTAAGAAATATTGAATTAGTAAAAAGTTTAGGATTAGCAGAACAGGAAATAAATAGATTGAATTCAACAACCGGAAAAATTCTTGATTTAGAATTAAAGAAGGTAAGATTTATTAGAAGTATTAGCTTTATTCAGGGTACATTTGTAAACCTATTAAGAAGCTGTATTCTCTTTTTGCTACTATATTTAATTTTTTCAGAACATATGACTTTGGGTCAGCTGTTCTCATTACAAATTTATTCTTTCTTTATTTTTGGTCCTTTACAAGAACTTGGTAACATCATAAATATTTACCGAGAGGCTGAAGTTTCATTGAATAACTTCGAAACCATAATGAACACCCCAGTTGAGCCTCGTCCTCAAAATCCAGTTAGTATTAAGTTTGTTGAAAAACTAGAGTTCAAAAACGTTTCATTTAAGCATCTAACAGCCAACGGTAATGCACTAACCAATGTTTCTTTTAATCTTGATAAAGGTGAAACAATAGCTTTTGTTGGACCTTCAGGTTCTGGGAAAACTACATTGGTAAAATTATTAGTTGGATTGTACAAACCAAACGAGGGAAAAATTTTATATAATGATACAAATGCAGATGAAGTAAACTTAGATGAATTTCGTGAACAAATTGGTTTTGTTACCCAAGACACACAATTGTTTAGCGGAACTATAAAAGATAATTTATTATTTGTAAACCCTACAGCAACCGACGAAGAGTGCTTGAATGTGCTTAATAAAGCGGCATGCCAAAGCCTGCTGCAACGTGCCGAAAATGGCTTAGATACTGTTATTGGAGAAGGTGGAGTAAAGGTTTCGGGTGGCGAAAAGCAAAGATTGTCAATAGCAAGAGCATTATTGCGTAACCCCAGCTTAATGGTTTTTGATGAAGCCACTTCAGCTTTAGATTCACTAACTGAGGAAGAAATAAGTGCTACCATAAGAGACGTCTCTGGCAAAGGAAATTTAATTACTATTTTAATTGCGCATCGACTTTCAACTGTAATGCATGCTAACAAGATAGTAGTGTTAGAAAAAGGGAATATTGTTGAGTTAGGAAGACATGAAGAATTGCTTCAAGAAAAAGGACTATACTATGCAATGTGGAGACAACAAATTGGTGAAAGAGAAAGAAAGGTAAAAGTGTTTTAAACTATACTTAAGCAATAGCTTCGCAACTCCATGCTTCAGGCCTAGCTATAAAATATTGTTTTACTTTTCCCCATACGTTTTCAAATAATTCTGAGTTACGATACAACTCCAAGTCTGATTCAGAAAGCCAATGGCTATATGTAAAAAAGATGTTAATATTTGTTTTGTCACGTAATAGTGTTACGCCTTCGCATCCTTTAAAATTTCTAATTAATTCAGCGTTACTATCAAACACAGTTAAGAAGTCATTTGCATTTTCTTCACGAAAAGTCATTTTTACAATTCTTGTAATCATTTACTAAAATCTATATTTATTTTTTCTCCAATTTTAAAACCAAGAAGTCTTGCTGCTTGGCCCTGATTCATTGCTATTTCTAGGTAGCCAGCATAATTAATTAATGCTACCAACTCGCCCGGACTAACATCTGCATAACTTTTACTGATATATCTTATTACATTCTTTCTCAGATGAAGTTGAATTTCAAATGTCTTAAAATGTAAATAGTTTGAAAGTGTTTCTTGAGAAATATTCGTGACCACATTATCAAAACTATCAATGAATACAACATTGCCATGAATTGATTTTTCATGCAGAATTGGTTTCCAAACATACTGCGTTTTTATGTCTTTAGTTTCGGCTGCAAAAGTTAATATTGAAATGTTTTTAGCAATCTTAATGGCAACATCAATTAAATCATCAAAAGGCATTAGGTTATTATAATAAACCTTAGATGTAGGTACTTCATAAATTTTTATTGATTCTACATCATCTACTAGTAAGCTAATAAAACCAGTATCATAACTTACAAAATATTGATCAAGATATATTGCTATTAATAGTTTATTGGCGTTGCTTTTAAAGTTATTTACTCCAATAATATGAATGGTGCCTTTTGGATAAAATTTAGTTGCATTTCTTACAAGATATGCCGCTTTAAGATGGTCAAACTTTGGTATATCATTGCTAATATCAATAATATTCGCACTAGGTAAGCTACTCAGTATATTGCCCTTTAATGCTGCTACATAATAGTCTGTAGAGCCAAGGTCAGTTGTAAGAGTTAAAATTGCCATGCAATAATTTTTTTATAATTTTAGTGCGTAAAAATATCAAAACAAAGTAATATAAATTGACAGAAATATTAATTGAACTTGGACCAATAAATCCTATTGACATTTACGGTGTAAACGATAGCAGATTAAGAAAATTAGAAAACAAATTTCCAACGATAAAAATTGTAGCAAGAGGCACTAGTATCAAAGCCATTGGCTATAGTGAGGATTTAATTTTATTACAAAATTTGTTTGATAAGCTAGTTAATCATCATAATAAATATAACAAAATTACTGATGATGATTTCAATTATATTGCAGAAATTTCTGATGATATCAATAATTCAAACGAATTAAATTCAGAAACAAATTCAGTAATTGTTTTTGGTAACAATGGTTTGGTAGTTAGAGCCAGAACACCTAATCAGCAAAAGTTAGTTGATAGTGTAAAAGCGAATGATATGATTTTTGCACTTGGCCCTGCAGGAACAGGTAAGACCTATACTGCGGTTGCTTTAGCTGTGAAGGCATTGAAAGAAAAAGAAGTGAAGAAAATAATACTTACACGACCTGCGGTAGAAGCTGGTGAAAACCTAGGTTTTCTTCCAGGAGATTTAAAGGAGAAATTAGATCCATATATACAGCCATTATATGACGCATTACGCGATATGATACCTGCAGAGAAACTGTCAACTATGATTGAGAATGGAATTATTCAAATTGCTCCATTAGCATTTATGCGCGGTAGAACATTGGATAATGCATTTGTAATTTTAGATGAAGCTCAGAATTCAACCCAAAGTCAAATGAAAATGTTTTTGACTAGGATGGGAAAAACGGCTAAATTTATTATTACAGGTGATGCTTCTCAAATTGACTTGCCATCAAAACAGCCTTCTGGTTTGATTCAGGCAATGAGAATTTTAAAGGATATAAATGGAATAGATTTTATAATTTTTGATACCAGTGATGTGATAAGACACAAATTGGTGAAGAAAATTATTTTAGCATACGAAAAGGAATAAAATAAAATTAAGCAATAATGAATTTTAACGAAGAAGAAAAAATTAGAAAAGCCTTTGCAAATAAGGATTGGAATGAAATTAAAGTCGAAAACTCGTGGCAGATTTTTAAGATTATGGCAGAGTTTGTTGAAGGCTTTGAGAAATTAGCAAAAATTGGCCCTTGTGTAAGTATATTCGGTAGCGCACGCACAAAAGCCGATAACCCATATTATATTTTGGCAGAAGAGATTGCCTTTAAATTAACTCAAAATGGTTATGGAGTTATCACTGGTGGTGGGCCAGGCATTATGGAAGCAGGTAATAAAGGCGCTAAGAGGGGCGGTGGTAAATCTGTTGGATTAAACATTGAGCTACCTTTTGAGCAGTTTAATAATGAATATATAGACCAAGATAAACTAATAAACTTTGATTATTTCTTTGTAAGAAAGGTTATGTTTATGAAGTATGCACAAGGTTATATAGTATTGCCCGGAGGCTTCGGTACACTCGACGAATTATTTGAGGCCATTACATTAATACAGACAAAAAAGATTGCACAGTTTCCAATAATTTTGGTTGGTAAAAAATATTTTGATGGTCTTTGGTCTTGGGTTAAAGAAACTATGGCTGGCGAAAAAAATATTAATATCGAAGACTTAGATTTGGTAAAGATAGTTGATACAGCAGATGAGGCAGTTGCCGAGATTAAACTATTTTACTCAAAGTATTTGTTGAAGCCAAATTTTTAGTAAATTATTCTACTATTATTTTTTTTGTTTCTATTTCATTTTTATTTGAAATTCGAACGATGTATGCGCCTTTGTTATAGGATTCAAGTCTAATGATTTCTGATGTTCTAAGTGGTTTATGAAATATAACTCTTCCTAAAACATCATATATGTTTAAATCAAAATTATCATTGATTAAATTCTCAATTTTTAATTCTTGATTGTTATAAATAATTTTTGGGTGATTGGGTTTTGTTTCAATTTCAATTTCTCCAAGTGTACAAGTATTTGTTGAACATATACATTGAATTGATTTATATGCATTGAGTCTTTTACCAATCATAAAATCAGAATTTATACTATCTCCACCATCTTCAAGACATTGCAACACCTCATTAAAAGTTAAATCTTTATTGATAGCATACATTAAACCAACAGTCCCCGCAACCAAAGGAGAGGAATAAGAAGTGCCACTTATTTGAGAGCTAGATGAATTTCCACCATAATTAGAATTTAAAGTTGTTGTATAAATAGACCTTCCAGGTGCGGCAATATCAACCCATGATCCAAATTTTGAAAACGAAGTTCTTGAGTCAAATTTATCTGTTGCTCCAACAGCAATAACATTATTGCAAGCCGCAGGATAAATGTATAACGAATCACTCGTATTACCTGCTGCAGCAACAAATACGATTTTATTGTTTTTATAAAACATAGCTGAGTCTATAATATCTTGCATGGTTTGAGAAAAAGTTTCAAACCCCCACGACATATTGATTACTTGAACTTCTGGCATGCTTGCAGCATAAAACATAGCTTCAAGACCATGAGAAACATAGTTGAAATTATTGGTACATTTTACTGGTAAAATTTTACAATCGTAACCTATTCCAGCTATACCAATTCCATTATTTGTTGATGCAGAGGCGCAACCCGAGGTGCGCGTTCCATGAATATAGTTAGGGTCATTTGTATAAGGATTGCCAGAATTATTTGCTAAATCTGCACCATTAACATCATCAATAATTCCATTGATATCGTTATCAATGTTATCATTTGGTATCTCAAGCGGATTAATAAAAATATTTGCTTGCAAATCGGGATGAGTAATTTCAAAGTTATCATCAATTACTGCAATAACAACAGAGTCGTTGCCGCGAGAAAGATTCCAAGCACCTTGAGCCTTTATTTTATAAAGATGCCACATTGTATCAGCCGATACAATGTATTTTGGGTCGTTTGGCACATGAAAGAAATTGTAATGAATTACTTTTTCTAAACGAAGTATTCCTACAATTTTTAATAGTTCATTTTCAAGTTGTTTTATATCTTTTGCAAAAAAGCTTAATCGGTAATAACAAGAAAAATCTCCAATTTTATTATTTGAAAATGGCTTATTTACTGAGAGTAAAGTTGCGTTAGTCAAACGTATGTTATGCATCACTGCATTTGAAACCTCATTCGCGTTCTTATAATAATTATTGTTCACCCGCAGGTAGAAATCTTGGGTACTATTTCTTTCTTGACAAAAGATTTTAGTATTTTGCGACAATAATAAAATAATAACTAATCCAAATTTTTTCATAATGAAATCAAATTTAATATTTTCTTTTAAACTCGTTACTTGTTTAACGCTTTTGGTTGTACTAAGTTTAAACTTTAATTCATTGGCAAGACAAAATAATGATAAACAGCAAAAAACTGAGAAGCCAAAAAAATTAACAAAAGAAGAAAAAAAAGCAATCAAAGTTGCGCAAGCAAAGGCAGCAGTAAAGAACACGAAAAGAGTAGAAAAAATAAAAGGACAGAAGTAGTTATTTATTTTCTATTCATTGAATAGAATTATTCTCAAATAATTTTGAATCTATAAGTGAGTATATACACACGAAAACAAACCTGGAAACTATATTTAGTAGTTGCAGCTGCTTGTATTGTTGGTATTACTATATGGCAAACAAATATTATTGCTAAAAAAATTGCTGATGAAGAGCGCAATAAGGTAAAAATTTGGGCGCAAGCGATACGGCAAAAAGCTCGAATAGTTAAATATACTAATACTATATTCGAGAAAATAAAATCGGAAGAAGAAAAACGAATTTCAATTTGGGCAGAAGCAACTAAAAGAGTTTTAGCTACTGAGAGTGATGATGACCGCAATTTTTATATAAATGTAATAAGCAGTAATAAAACAATTCCTGTTATATTAACGGATAATAATGGCAGTTTAAATTCATGGTTAAACATTGATAGTGTAAAAGCTCGTGGTGTTTTTGAGTTGACCGCAAAAGAAAAAAAAACATTACTTAGAGAGGTTGCGATTATGAAAATGCAGCACAAGCCATTAGTGTTGCCATATTATGGTAACTTGAAGATGTATTTGTATTATAAGAATTCAAAGGTATTTACAGAATTAAAAACTGTTTTAGATGATTTACTCAAATCATTTATGAATGAAGTTGTAAATAATAGTGCTTCAGCACCGGTTATAATTACTGATTATACAAAAAAGAAAATTTTATTTGAAGGAGGCACGGCCATTAAAAATATATCTGATAGTTTATCACCAATAAGAAGAATTGAAGATATGACAATAGAAAATGAGCCAATTGAAATAGATTTAGGGAATGAAAAAAAGAACTTTATCTTCTATGAAAATTCTTATATTTTAAAGCAACTTCAATATTATCCTTACCTACAATTAGCAATTATTTCAATATTTTTGTTAGTTGCTTATATACTTTTTAGTACTGCACGTAAATCCGAACAAAATCAAGTATGGCTTGGATTGGCAAAGGAAACAGCGCATCAGTTAGGAACTCCATTGTCTTCTTTAATAGGATGGGTAGAATGGCTAAGGATAAAGGAAATGAATACTGAGGCCGATGAAATTGAAAAGGATGTGAAACGATTAGAAACAATTACTGAAAGATTTTCAAAAATTGGTTCACAACCTATACTTGAATTAGTAAATATATACGAAATACTGAATCAATCCATTGATTATATGCAGAAAAGGACGTCGGATAAGATTGAATATAACCTAATTGGAAATAAGGAAATTGAAGCAAATATTAACATTCAACTATTTGAATGGGTAATTGAAAATTTAACCAGAAACGCTATTGATGCCATTACTTTGCCAGGTAAAATTACAATTGAATTATCAGAAATTGCAGATGAAGTTATTATTGATTTTACTGATTCAGGAAAAGGGATTTTGAAGAATGATTTTAAGACTATTTTTAAGCCTGGGTTTACAACCAAAAAAAGAGGATGGGGCTTGGGCTTATCTCTGGCAAAAAGAATTATCGAAGATTACCACAGAGGCAAAATATTTATAAAGCAATCTGAAATTAATAAAGGGACAACCTTTCGCATAATATTAAATAAGTAAATTGAAAAGCCTCAATTCAAATTTATTGTATTGATAATTTTTATTTATCAAAATATAAGAGTCTATAATTCAGTAATATATCTAAATAATAAAAATTTGTGTATAAAATCTAAAAAACTACTTTTGCAATCCTTAAAAAAAATAAATGGCAACAGAGCAAAAAGAAGAAATGTTAGTTGATGTTCAACAAGCATATACAAAAACAGAAAAGTATATTGAAGAAAATAAAAAAAGTTTAACTATCATTCTAGTTGGTATATTAGTTGTTATTGGCGGCTACTTCGCTTGGGATAGGCTTTATGTTCAACCACAAGAAGAAGAAGCAGTAGCTTCAATGTTTTTTGCACAACAATATTTTGAAGCTGATTCATTAGACAAAGCAATAAAAGGTGATGGTCAACACAAAGGATTTATAGAAATTGCTGACGAATATAGCGTAACAAAATCTGCAAATCTTGCACATTACTACTTAGGAATATCATACTTAAGAAAAGGTAAGTTTGAAGATGCAATAAATGAGTTAAACCAATTTGACACTGATAATTCTATACTAGCTCCTGTTGCTACAGGTGCTATGGGCGATGCTAACATGGAATTAGGTAAATCGGAAGAAGCGATTTCATTATATTTAAAGGCGGCAAAAATAGGCGATAATAAATTTACTACTCCAATTTATTTGATGAAGGCAGCTGGTGCTTATGAAGATACTAAGAACTTTGAAAACGCTATTAAAATATACGAACAAATAAAGGCTGACTTTCCTAATACAAATGAAGGTAGAGAGATAGAAAAGTATATTGCAAGGGCATCAGCTTTAAAAGGAGCATGATAAGAAAGTGCGTAAAACTTTTATTATTGTTTGTTTAAAATAAAAATAAATCTACTTTTGCGCCCCTAGTAATTCAATGCCCGATCGTCTAATGGCAGGACCGCAGTTTTTGGTACTGCTTGTGGTGGTTCGAATCCATCTCGGGCAACGACTCTACGCTAAAAAGAGGTAATCATGTTTGATAGCCTCTTTTTTTGTTTTTACGCAAATCCTTTGAAAACAATACACAATCAATAGTTGAAAAAATAAAAATGATTTAAATTTTTACTTAGCTCATTTTCTCACTTTTACCTAAAACAATATTTGAACAATGGGTAAATTTATAATTCAAGGTGGTAATAAGTTAAAGGGAGAAATAACCCCTCAGGGAGCAAAAAACGAAGCATTACAAATACTTTGTGCAGTTCTATTAACCCCTGAAAAAGTGGTTATAAAAAATGTGCCTGATATTGTTGACGTAAATAAACTTATTGATTTGCTCAAGGAGTTAGGCGTTAAGTTAGAGAAGACAGGACATGAAGAATTTACTTTTCAAGCAGATGAGGTAGATATAGACTTTTTAAATTCACCTACATTCAAGAAAAAAGGATCTGCACTACGAGGTTCTATAATGATTGTTGGACCATTACTAGCACGTTTTGGCAAAGGATTTATACCTAAGCCAGGCGGCGATAAAATTGGTAGAAGAAGGCTTGATACTCACTTTATAGGCTTCCAAAAGTTAGGTGCTAAATTTAATTATGATGAGGGCGATGAGTTTTATCGTGTTGAAGCATCAAACTTGAAGGGAACCTATATGTTGCTTGATGAGGCATCGGTTACTGGTACAGCTAACATAGTAATGGCGGCAGTAATGGCTGTTGGCACCACAACAATTTATAATGCGGCATGTGAGCCTTATTTGCAGCAGCTTTGTAAAATGTTGAATAGGATGGGTGCAAAAATTACTGGGATTGGAAGTAATTTGTTAACTATTGAGGGTGTTACCTACCTAGGAGGCACTGAGCATAGAATGCTACCTGATATGATTGAAATTGGTTCATTTATTGGCTTAGCGGCAATGACAAAGTCAGAGATTACAATTAAGAATGTAAGTTATGAGAATTTGGGGATTATACCTGATACGTTTCGCAGACTAGGTATTCAAATTGAATTACGTGGTGATGATTTATATATTCCTTCTCAAGAAAATTATTCAATTGAAACTTTCATTGATGGTTCAATAATGACTATTGCTGATGCCATATGGCCAGGATTTACTCCTGATTTGCTCAGTATAGTTTTAGTTGTTGCCACACAAGCAAAAGGGTCTGTTCTAATTCATCAAAAAATGTTTGAAAGCAGATTGTTTTTCGTTGATAAACTAATTGATATGGGTGCTCAAATTATACTTTGCGACCCACATAGGGCAAATGTAATTGGGCTAAATAGAATGCATAACCTAAGGGGAATAAAAATGACAAGTCCTGATATTCGTGCAGGAGTTTCATTATTAATTGCGGCACTTAGTGCTGATGGTAAAAGTGAAATAGATAATATTGAACAGATTGACCGCGGCTATCAGCATATAGATACGAGACTAAAAGCCCTAGGAGCTAACATTGAAAGAGTAGAATAAACTTAAATTTCGATTAATAAAAGCAAAAAAGCGTACCCATTTCTGAGTACGCTTTTTTTAGTAATATAAACAATCTAATTACTTCTTTTTAGTTTTTGATGCTGTTTTTTCTTCAGCAACAACTTCTTCTTCAACATTTATTTCAAGCATCTTTTGCATTTGCTTTACCATTTTTTTAAGGTCATATAAATTTTTATAAACCTCATCCATATCCGATTTAAATGCAAACGGTGTATTTTCAAGACTTGAAACCAATTGGTTATCGTAGTCTTTCTTAATACTCATGCCTAATGCTGTTACTTCAGCTTTTAATTGAGAAAATTCTTCGGTTGCAAATAATGAAGTATAAGCATTCTCATTAGTACTAACCCATTCAGTGAAAAATTGATTGAAATTATTAATTTCAGTACCATTTGTTGTTTTATCAAAATTGTTTTTGATAGAATTTTCCATTGCTTTTTGAGCAGTGGTGTAAAGCAAGTATTGTAGCTGAGCTTGCTTTGTTTGGTAAACATTGATTTTGTCCATAGTCTCAACCATGTTTTCTAACATCTGCTTTTCCTTACCTGGAGCCATCATTTTCATCATTTGTGCAAAAGGCTTATTGTAAGCCTCTAACATTTCCTGCGAAGTATGCATCATTTTTGTCATATCAAGATTTGTGAACATTGCAGGAATATTTTTCATTGCATTGTTATAATTATCAACTATTTCTTTAGAAAAAGAAGTTGAATTACCCATCATGTTCTTCATATTTGTTTGAATTGTTTCAAACATTTTTGTGAAATCACTCTTAGGGAAAAATCCTTCAAACATTTTTTCAGTCATGTTCTTGTAAAACTCTGCCGTCATCATGTTCTTTAATTGCTCAGCATTAAATCCGTTTGAATTAAATGCCTTCATCATTGGTTGAAATGTTTCATTCATTTTCATGAATACATTATTACTGTGGTACATTGATGAGAACATATCTTTGTTTAAACCATTTTTCATAGTTGAAGAAAGGTTTTCAAATGTATTATTCAACGTATTAGTCCAGTTGCTGTACATATTAGTCCAAGCATTATTCATGCTTTGAAATTGCTCATTAATTTCAGTTTGTGGTTTACCAGCATTACTCATTTGAGAGTATAATTGTTGATTGAAATCAGTCATTTGTTTTACCATAGTAATTTGGCTGTTGTACCAATTCTTAAAGTAATCTTCAACTTTTGAAGCATCAGCAATTGGATTTTCGCCATCAACAACGCTATTATTCAAAGAAATGTTTTTGAAAATAGACATTTGGTTTTCCAACCACTCATTGTAAAGATTACCACCCTTTTCTGCAGCAGCACCATCAATTGCAGCACGTTGCATTTTTTTTGTAGTGTCAACCCAATTATTGATGATTTTAGATTGTGAATCAATCACCGAATCAATCATGTTTTTAGCCTTGTCCATTTTTTAATTTTTTTATTTGTTTTTTGAAATCGGGCGCAAAAGTACACTTTTTTTCTTACATAACAAGTTAATATGTTAAGTAATGGTTAATTAATGTTGTGTATTTGATACACTTAGCGTTGTGAGTATTCCGTAAAACTTAGGTTATGGCCATTAATAAGGTTTAGCTTTTTAGTTTACTTTTTCATGAATTAAAGAAAATTATGCTATCCAAGGTTACAACATTTACAGAATAAAAAAAGCCGCCATTTAATTAATGACGGCTTTTTTTATAAATAATAATCTGTACTAATTTCTTATGGGTAGTAATGAATATTTTTTTCCATATTCTAACATTTGCTCTGCAAAACTATTTGGGTATTCGACTTTTACATCAGTTATTTTATCACCCTCCATTACTGGAACTAGCTTTGGTTGTATAAACCCTTTATACGCAGCAACGTTAAGCTTAGCAAAACGTTCTAATATTTCTTTATGTAATTTTTGATCAATCTTTACACCATAACCTTCAACTAGTGCTGTTGCGGCTTTGTAATCACCTTCACTTTTTATTCGTTGTATTTCTTTTAATAATTGACCGAATAATGCTCGTAGTTTATTATAATCATTAATTTTTACATATGTTTTTCCTTCTTTATTAATCATTTCAATAACATTATCCTTTTTCCCTTTTTCAAATGCCCATGATGCTACCAATTGTCTATTACGCATATGTGCCTCTTCCAAAATGTCACCAAGTTTAATTCTTGTAAGTTGTTGTATAAGTCCGTTCATGATGTAATTATCATACTGTGCTTTCCCTACTTCTAATGACTCCATTACTTTCATATCAACTAATTTTTGATCCATAATATAATAAAGACCAACTAAATCTGCACGCGCTTCTTCTAAGCAGTTTGCATAGTTTTTTAAGGTTACATCAGGAGTGCCTATTCCTTCATTTATTTTACCAGAAGCATGGCCAATTACTTCGTGCATATCGGTATGCAACATTCCACTTAATGCACCATATTTTTTTGCGCGTTCAATAACTTCATCGTTGTAAGCAAACTCTTTTAGTGATGGGCTTTTTGCTCCAACCATATTATATGCTTTAACAATATTTCCTAATGAAACAGATTTGCTTCCATGTTGCTCACGAATCCAGTTTGCATTTGGCAGGTTAATACCTATTGGTGTTGAAGGTGCAGCGTCACCAGACTCTTGAATTACAGTAATTACTTTTGCTGAAATTCCTTTTACGTTTTGTTTTTTATGCTCTGACGCAATAGGAGAATTGTCTTCGAAATATTGTGCTTCGGCGCCTATGGCAGCAATAAGTTTAGAGGCCTCCATATCTTTCATGGAAACACATGACTCAAAACTGCCTCTTTTACCAATAGCGTCACCATAAACTTCAATGAAACCATTTACTACATCAATTCTACTTGCAGTATCAGCAGCCCAAGCAATATTATATTCATCCCATTTTTTTAAATCACCAGTTTTGTAATATTCAACCAATAACTCTAAGGCCTTTTTTTGTTGT
>JBEIDK010000057.1:0-17555 GCA_040383485.1 Flavobacteriales bacterium | reverse complement strand
TCAAAATTCATAATTCAAAATTCATAATTCAAAATTCATAATTCAAAATTCATAATTCATACTTCATAATTCATAATTCATAATTCAAAATTCAAAATTCATAATTCATAATTCAAAATTCATAATTCATAATTCAAAATTCATAATTCAATTAGGTATGGACACATTAAAAGACAAATTTCAGGAAAAAGCAGTGCCAATGGCTGCTGAGGTAAAGGCCTTAATTAAGGAACATGGCGACAAAAAACTTGGCGAATACACTCTTGCCGATGTATATCAAGGAATGAAGGGGATGATAGGAATGATAACTGAAACTTCTAAACTTGATGCACAAGAAGGTATACGATTTAGAGGTTACACAATTCCTGAATTGCGCGAAAAACTTCCTAAGGCTAAGGGCGGCACAGAACCATTACCTGAAGGTGTTTTCTATTTAATGTTGCTTGGCGAATTACCTACGCAAGACGATGTAACAAGCTTAACAAATAATTGGGCAAGAAGAAGTAATGTACCAAAACATGTTTTTGATGTGTTAGATAGGTTACCACAAAAAACCCACCCAATGACTCAATTTTGTATTGCTGTTATGGCAATGCAAACAGAATCATTGTTTGCTGCAGCATACAAAAAAGGTACCAGCAAAAAGAAATATTGGGATTATGTTTATGAAGATGCAATGAATCTGATTGCACGTTTGCCAAGGGTTGCAGCATATATTTACAGAAAAACATATCATAATGATGTGCATATTGAACCAAATCCTAAATTGGATTGGGCGGCAAACTTTGCACATATGCTTGGTTACGAAACCATTGATATGCGCCGTTTAATGCGTTTATATATGACCATTCATGCTGATCATGAAGGTGGAAATGTTTCGGCACATGCAACGCATTTGGTTGGTTCCGCATTAAGTGACCCTTATTTAGCATTTACTGCTGGAATGACTGGATTAGCTGGTCCATTGCATGGTTTGGCAAATCAAGAGGTAGTTTCTTGGTTATTGGAAATGCAAGCACAATTAAATACAACTAAGCCTAATAAAGAGCAGATTGCGGAGTATGTGAAGAAAACAATCGAAGAGGGTAAGGTAGTACCGGGATACGGGCATGCTGTATTGCGAAAAACAGATCCTCGCTTTGAAGCACAACAAGATTTTTTCAGAAAATATATCAAGGAAGATGATTTATTAGAAACGGTTCAGCTAGTTTATGAGGTAGTGCCTCCAATATTAGAATCGTTAGGAAAAATAAAAAATCCTTGGCCTAATGTAGATGCACATTCTGGCGCTTTATTAATGCATTATGGTATGAAAGAATTTGATTTCTATACTGTTTTGTTCGGCGTGTCAAGAGCTTTAGGTGTTATGGCTTCTTTAATTTGGGATAGAGCTTTAGGACATCCAATTGAGCGTCCGAGTAGCATAACTACTGAAGGTGCAAAAAAGAAATTAGGTATTGTATAACAGTTTTGTTTTTTAGAATAAAAAATAATGGAAAAATTTGATGTTGTGGTAATTGGTTCAGGACCTGGCGGATATGTAGCAGCAATAAGGTGTGCGCAGCTAGGAATGAAAACAGCAATTATTGAAAGATATAACGCTTTAGGTGGTACTTGCTTAAATGTTGGATGTATTCCTTCAAAGGCATTGCTTGATTCAAGTGAGCATTATTATAATGCCAACCATACTTTTGCTGAACATGGCATTGAGGTGAAAGGCATTAAGGCTAATCTTGAACAAATGATAAAGCGTAAGGCTGGCGTTATCAAGCAAACTGGCGACGGTATTGTGTTCTTAATGAAGAAGAACAAGATTACTACTTTTTACGGTCATGGCAGTTATACTAGTGCTACAACCATTGAAATAGCTCTTAATGATGGAAAGAAAGAAAGCATTGAAGCAACAAAAAGTATTATTGCTACTGGTTCTAAACCATTTACTTTTCCAGGAATTGATATCGATAAAAAAAGAATTATTACTTCAACAGAAGCACTAGAGCTAAAAGAAATCCCTAAGCACATGATCATTGTTGGGGGAGGAGTAATAGGTCTTGAATTAGGTAGTGTATATGGTCGTTTAGGTTCAAAGATTACAGTTCTTGAATTTGCCGATTCTATTATTTCAACCATGGATAAAACTATGGGCAAGGAACTAACTAAATCATTAAAAGGAATTGGTTTCGACATAAAAGTAAGTCATAAAGTAATCAGCGCTAAGAACAATGGTAAAGATGTTACCGTAATTGCCGAAAACAAACAAGGCGAAAAAGTTGAAATAGTTGCTGATTATTGTTTGGTTGCATTAGGGCGTAAACCTTATACCGACAATTTAGGCTTAGATAAAGCTGGAGTAAAAGTTGATGCAAAAGGTAAAGTAGAAGTGGATGACCATTTACAAACTAATGTTTCTAACATTTTTGCCATTGGCGATGTGGTGCGCGGTGCTATGCTTGCTCACAAGGCTGAAGAAGAAGGAACCTTTGTAGCTGAATTTATGAATGGCCAAAAACCACACATTAATTACAATTTAATTCCTGGGGTTGTTTACACTTGGCCTGAGGTTGCAAGTGTTGGATTTACTGAAGAACAACTAAAAGCTGAAAATAAAAAATACAAAACTGGCTCATTTCCTTTTAAAGCCAGTGGCCGTGCGCGTGCCAGTATGGATATAGATGGTTTAGTAAAAGTTTTAGCGGATGCCGAGACTGATGAAATTTTAGGTGTACACATGATTGGGCCGCGTGTAGCAGATATGATTTCTGAAGCAGTTCTTGCTATGGAATTTAGAGCCAGTGCTGAGGATATTGCACGAATTAGTCATGCTCATCCAACCTATACAGAGTGTTTTAAAGAAGCATGTTTAGATGCTACTGCAAAAAGAGCAATACATATTTAGTCATTATCTTTTGCATAAATTTACTTTAAAGAAGTAAAATAAGAATGTAACTAAATTATTATGGCGAAATATTAATTCTCTTGGATAAACATATACTTTTAGTTGCCTATACTTTTCCACCAAGTCCTGGCATTGGTGGTCGTAGGTGGGCTAAATTTGCTAAATATTTCACAAAACTAGGTTATACAGTTCATGTAATTTGTAGTGAACAACAAAATAATGAATTATCGTTATGGTATAATGATATCAAGGATAATTCAAAAATTGTATTGTATAAAATAATTCAAGCTTACCCTTCCATACTCAGAAAAGTTCCTGAAAATAACTTTGAACGAATAAAATATAAGTTAGCAAATTCCTATATTAAATTAGTTTCAAAAGGAACACCTTATGACAGAAGTCTTTTTTGGAATGAGGACTTTGAAAGTCAAGCATCTAAAATTATTGAAGAATTTAAGGTTGATTTTGTTTTTGTAACTATTGCACCTTTGCATTATGCTTTTCGATTAATTAATTTAAAAAAGAAATTTTCTACTACTAAGTTCATAGCCGATTTTAGAGACCCATGGAGCAGAGGTAACGGTTATGGTTTTCCTCAAAAAAATGCTAAAAGACAAGAAGTGGAATTTGAAAAAGAAAAATTTGTATGTAATAATTACGACTTGATAACTTTTGCTCATGGCAATACATTAATTGATTCTCAAGCTGCATTCAATATTAAAAAAGAAAATTGTTACCTCTTAGAGCATGCCATTGATACCGACGATTATGTTGCTAAAGTTGTTCCCAAGGATCAAGACAAAATTAAGGTTATTTATATGGGAACTTTCTATCAAGGATTAAAAAAACATTTCGACTCAATATTTAAAAGCACTATAGACAATTCAAAGTTATTTTTTGAATTTTACACTTCAAATCAAATACCTTCATATGTAGAATTTGCTAATCCAAATCAAGTCAGTTTTAATACGCAAATTGAACCGAAAATGTTGTTTTCGAAAATTGCTCAAGCCAATTATGTCCTTATCATTTATTCTGAGAATATGAAAACCCTCATGTATACAAAAATTAAAGAAATAGTTTATACCAGAACACCTATTATTATCATCAGTAAAAAAGGAGATGCTTCTGATTTTATAGTTTCTAACAGATTAGGGATACACCTTGATTACCATGAGATAGAAACTAAGTTACCGAATATTTTTAGTGAAGTTATGATGCATAATTATAATTATACTTTTGATACTTCAAGTTTCACCTTTGAAAGTGTTACAGAAAAACTGATTCGAAAAATTAATACGCTTTAGTTTTCTTACTCATACCTTAAAGCTTCTACAGGGTCGAGTTTAGAAGCTTTTGCGGCAGGATAGTAACCAGCAGATAAACCAACAACAAAGCATAACACAATTCCGCTCAACATCCATTTCCAGGGAACAATAAACCCAATTCCGAGAGCAAGTGAAGCTGCATTGCCAACAATAATTCCCAAAATAATTCCAAGTATTCCGCCTAGTTGACAGATTAAGATAGCCTCTATTAGAAACTGACTTTTAATTAATTTTTGTGTAGCACCTAATGATTTTCTAATACCAATTTCTCTTGTTCTTTCATTTACCGCAACCAACATAATGTTCAATAACCCTATGGCTGCACCAAGCAAAGTAATAAGCGCAATTACTGTAGCAGCAATGGTTACAAAACTTAAGTTACTGATAAGCATTGTGCTTAATGAATCGCTTTTTAAGATTTCGAAATTATCATCAGCTGATAAATTAACTTTTCTGACACGTCTAAAAAGGCCCGTTGCTTCGCCAATTGCAATCTCCATTTCTTGATGGTTATTGCAAAATCCACTTATTACAAATGAAGGATTATTGTTTTCATTAAAATGCAGTCGAGCATTCATAACTGGAATGATAACTATTTTATCTCCACCCATTCCCATACTACTACCTTTTTCCTTTAATACTCCAATTACCTTGTATTTACCGCCATTTAAGCTAATAATTTTATCAATTGGATTCTGATTTTTAAATAAATTATATGCAGCCTCATTTCCTAAAATAATAACGTTGTTACCACTAATAATTTCAGTAGAGCTAAAGTTTCTTCCTTTATCAATTTCATAGCCACCATTGGTAAGGTAATTTTCGTCTCCACCAAAAACCGGAATATTAGGATTGGTTTTTATATTATCATAAATAAGCGTTGCAGTTTGAGTAGCCATAATTGAAATGCCAATTAAAGCGTTAAAATTAAATTGCTCCTTAAACAATTTAGCTTCGCTATAACTAATGGCTCTATATTTTTTGGGTTTCTTTCCGCCTCTACCAATCCTTATGCTCATTTCGCGATTGCGAATAGTAAAAGTATTAGCACCTAAATTACTGAAATTACTGCTGATGCCTTGTTTAATAGCATCTATAGCAGTTAAAATGCCTACCAATGCAGTAATGCCAATGGCTATAATTAAAATAGTTAGAATTGTTCTAATTGCGTTTCCACGAATAGATTGTAAGGCAATCTTAATATTTTCCTTAAAGAGTGAATTCAATTATTATAAATTAATTTGCTTAAGCGGTGCAATTTATAAATAGTTTATCCTATTCAATCATCTTCATAAAAAGAATCTGTTTAGTCATAAAATCAATCTTAAATTATCTTACTTTTGCGGCTCAAATTATTAGAATATTATATAATCATAGCAAAGCTGTTTAATATTAATTTAGTATGAAATTCGATAGAAAAAAATACCGCGACGATACATTATTAAAATTATATAAAGGTTTACTAGAGCCTCGTATGATTGAGGAAAAAATGCTGATTTTACTTCGACAAGGTAAAATTAGTAAATGGTTTTCTGGAATTGGTCAGGAAGCAATTTCTGTGGGCACTGTGCTTGGCCTAAATGACGACGAGTACATTTTACCAATGCATCGTAATTTAGGAATTTTTACTGGTCGCAATATTCCATATCACAGATTATTTGCACAGTTTCAAGGAACTGCAAGTGGTTTTAGTAAAGGACGTGAAAGGTCATTTCATTTTGGAACACAAGAATATCATATCGTTGGAATGATATCTCACCTTGGTCCGCAGATGGGTGTTGCTGACGGTATTGCCTTAGCGCATAAGTTAAGAGCCGAAAAAAAGGTAACTGTTGTTTTTACGGGTGACGGAGGTGCTAGTGAAGGCGATTTTCACGAAAGTGTAAACACTGCAGCAGTATGGGATTTGCCTGTAATATTTGTTGTTGAGAATAATGGCTATGGTTTATCAACGCCTAGCAATCAACAATTTCGTTTTAAAAATTTTGTAGATAAAGGTCCGGGTTATGGCATAGAAGCCATAAAGATAGATGGTAATAATATACTTGAGGTTTATGATACAATCAGAAAACTTGCTGACTCAATTAGAGAAAACCCAAGACCAATTTTGCTTGAATGTATTACCTTTAGAATGCGTGGACATGAGGAGGCGTCTGGCACAAAATACATTCCTCAAGAACTTTTTGAAGAATGGGGAAAGAAGGATCCATTGAATAATTTTGAAAAATACTTACTAGAAGAAACTGTTTTAACTGAAGATATAATAGCGGAATATAGAAGTGAAGTAAAGCATAAAATTGAAGAAGGTTTAGAGATTGCTTTTGCAGAAGAAAGAATAAAGCCTGACCAAGAAAGAGAATATGCTGATGTGTATGCACCATTTAATAACATACCATACACACCTGCCACAAGTAGTAAAACGAACAAAAGGTTTTTAGATGCTATTGCAGCAGGCATGAAGCAGAGCATGCAGCGCTTTCCAGAATTGGTGTTGATGGGGCAAGACATTGCAGATTATGGGGGAGCCTTTAAGTTGACTGAAGGATATTTAGATGAGTTTGGAGAGGGCAGGGTGCGCAATACTACACTTTGCGAAAGTGCAATTGTGGGAATAGGATTAGGCTTGAGTATTAATAAAATGAAGGCGATGGTTGAAATGCAATTTGCCGATTTTGTTACTTGTGGGTTTAATCAAATCATTAATAATTTAGCCAAAAGCCATTGGCGATGGGGGCAAAACGCAGATGTAGTAGTAAGAATGCCTACTGGTGCTGGTGTGGCTGCAGGACCATTTCATTCGCAATCTAACGAAGCATGGTTTTTTCATACTCCAGGGTTAAAGATTCTTTATCCGGCGTTTCCGAATGATGCCAAAGGATTAATTTGTGCAGCTTTTGAAGATCCTAATCCAATTATGTATTTCGAGCATAAGGCTTTATATAGGAGCATTACAGAAGATGTGAATGATGATTATTTTACAATTGAAATTGGGAAAGCAAATTTGATAAAAGAAGGGGAGGATGTAACCATTATTACTTACGGAATGGGTGTTCATTGGGCACTAGAGACCTTGTCGAAGAATACAGAGATTAAAGCCGATTTAATTGATTTAAGAACCTTATTGCCTTATGACAAAGATGCTATAGTTAATTCAGTAAAGAAAACAGGTAGAGCAATTATATTGCATGAAGATACATTGATTGGTGGTATAGGTGGTGAAATATCAGCTTATATTATGGAGCAATGTTTCGAGTTCCTTGATGCACCAGTAAAACGTTGTGCTTCATTAGATACTGCCATACCTTTTGCAGCTGAGTTGGAACAAGACTTTTTGCCAAAGGGTAGATTTGAGAATATGTTGTTGGAGTTGTTGGAGTATTAATGAATGGGTAAAATTGAATTTCTCTTAAACTTAAGCAACATGCAAGACCAAATAATCATTGATACAAAACAATTACTTAGTGGAACTTATATATTACAAATAGCCAGAATGCCAACTAACCGATGGTATTTCAAAACTTAGCTTTGAAAGTGAAATAGTATTATACCCCAACCCTGCAACTGATGAAATAAGCATAAGCTATGGAGGTGTATTTGATAACAATAAACCAGTAACCATAAGCATAAGAAATTACACAGGGCAGGTAATTTTTCAAACTTCCTCCCATTTGGGGTTTTGCGCAATTGGAGCAAAATTTAATTGTGGGGCTTCTACCATAAACATAAGCGATTATACAAATGGTTTGTTCCTTGTAACACTTGCGCAACAAGGTAAGCCAAGTGTATATAAAAAAATTGTGAAGAAATGAAATTTATGATTTAAGTTACTTTTTATCAAAATTAAGTAACGAAATATTTTAAAATGACTTTTGAATAAAGACTACCTATTTAATTTCTTCAAATAATTATTTCTACCCAATTATTTCGGCAATTACCTTAGCAATTTTTTCACCATCCATTGCTGCAGATACTATTCCACCGGCAAAACCAGCACCTTCGCCACATGGATAAAGATTCTTTATTTGTAGATGATTTAATTTTTCAGCATCTCTTGGTATACGAACTGGTGTTGATGTTCTTGATTCAGTTGCCACAATAACGGCATCATTGCACAAGTAATTTTTCATTTTTGTTCCTTGAACTTTGAAACCTTCACGCAAACAGTTCGAGATAAATTCTGGCAAAACAGATGCTACGTCAACCGATTTTAAACCCGGAATATAGGAGCAATCGGGTAGGGTAGAAGATATTTTTCCTTTCACAAAATCTTCCAATCGTTGGGCAGGAGCTACTTGCGTTTTTCCACCAGCAATCCAAGCATTTTCTTCAACTTCTTTTTGAAAATACATGCCAGCAAGAGGACCTTTACTATAATATTTTTTGTAATCTAATTTATTAACGCTTACCACAATTCCTGAATTAGAATATGGATTATTTCTCTTACTTGGGCTCCATCCGTTTGTAACTATTTCTTTTTGTGAGGTAGCACAAGGAGCAATAATACCGCCAGGGCACATGCAAAAAGAGTATACGCCCCTGCCTTGAATTTGATGTACCCATGAGTATGAGGCAGCAGGCAAATAATTTCTTTTCTCAGAAACCTCAATATCAGTAGTGCAATGATATTGTGCTTTATCAATCAATAGTTGTGGATGCTCAACCCTAACACCTAAAGCAAAAGGTTTAGATTCTAAATAAACTTTTTTATGGTATAATAACTCATAAATATCTCTGGCGGAATGACCAGTTGCCAGAACTAAATAATGACATTGATGCTCTTGCGTTTCTTCAGAAATAATATTTTTGGTTTTGATACTAGCAATGCGATTGTCAATAATTTCAATGTCAACAAGCTTGGTATTAAAATGAATTTCACCTCCATATTCAATGATTGTCTCTCGTATTTTCTCAATAATTTTAGGTAATTTATTTGTACCAATATGCGGATGTGCTTCAATGAGTATATTCTCATCAGCACCATGGTATACCAAAGTTTGAAGTACATCCTTAATGTCTCCTCTCTTTGTTGAACGGGTGTAAAGTTTCCCATCCGAATAAGTCCCTGCACCACCTTCACCAAAACAATAATTACTTTCTGGGTTTACAATATGTAGCTTATTTATTGCAGCTAAATCACGTCTTCTCTCTTGAACATTTTTGCCTCTTTCAATTATTATTGGTTTTATTCCTTTCTCAATTAATTTTAGTGCTGTAAATAACCCAGCCGTACCTGCGCCAGCTATTATAACTTTTTTATTTTTATTTACATGAATGTACCTTTTTTCATATGGCAATTCTTTGAAAAAAAAATCCTTAGATTCATTATAAATAATTAATACAGTTAAGTTATATTTGATTGTTCTTCCTCTTGCATCTAAACTTTTTCTAATTATTTTTAGATGATTTATTTGCTCCTTCTTTATTCCAATTTTTAAAGCGGCCTCGTTTTTAATAAACTCAATATTATCCGATTCTTGAGCAGGAATGCTTATTGTAATTTCTTGTTGCAAGGTATTTATACTTGAAAACTTTTATGTACAATAGTAAAGATATTTATTGAACCAATAAAAAAACCTAAAATGCACAATTAGAATAGATTTTAAAATATATTTGTTTCGTTACCAAGAAAATTAAATTACATCAATTTCAAATGTTGTTAAAAATTTAAGAAATAAGGTTATTAAACTTAAAAGAAAAATATTAAAAATATGATGAAATGAAATATAGTTTTTTATTGATTTTTATACTTCTTGTTCTAATAATTTCTCTTGGTTGTAATAAACCAATTGAATATCCGAATGAACCAATTATAAAGTTTCTTTCATTGGTGAAACTCAAATCATTAGACCCAAATTCCCTAGTGAAAGATTCTGCAGTAGTGTTAATTGAATTTACTGATGGTGATGGTGATTTAGGTTTACCGGTAAACGAAAAAGAAAAGCCAAAGATAAATTCTAACTTTTTTTATAGAGTATTTAAAAAGAAAGATAATGTTTGGAATGAAATTTCTTTGCCTCCAAACTCAACATTTGCTTACCCTTTCGAAGCTTGGATTCCTACCTTAAATAAAACAGGCAAAAAAAGACCTTTGAAAGGCAAAATAAGTGCCGATGTCTCACCAGCTTTTGCTTTTTTCTCTAAGAACGATACAATTCGGTTAGAAATTTTTGTGAAAGACAATACTGGAAATATTAGTAACAGCATAACAACAACAGAACTCCAAGGCTTTCAATAATACTAAAGCTTAACATAATTAAAGAATAATATGATGGTAACCAAAGTGTCAAAGATGGCTGCTTCGTTGAGCGGTTCAGAAATAATAAAGCTTGCAGGAGAAATAAATGATTTACAACAAAAAGGGCATAAAATTCACAACCTTACCATTGGTGATTTTAATTCAACAGAATTTCCAATACCTAAATTGTTAGAAGATTTAATTATTGAAGCTTATAGAAACCACGAAACAAATTACCCACCTGCCGATGGTATTAAGCCACTCAGAGAGTCAGTAGCAAAGTTTATTGAAAAGCATTTAGGACTTATTTATAAGCCTGAAGAATTCTTAATTGCAGGAGGTTCACGCCCTTTAATTTATGCAGTATTTCAAACATTACTTGATGCAGGCAACAAGGTTGTTTTTCCGGTACCTTCGTGGAATAATAACCATTATACTCACCTTAGTAACTGTGTTCAAGAAATTATCTACACCACTCCCGATAATAACTTTATGCCAACAGCAAACGATTTAAAGGACAGCTTAAAGGATGCTACACTACTAGCCTTGTGCTCCCCTTTAAATCCTACAGGCACCATGTTTACTAAAAAGGATTTACTTGAAATATGCGAACTTGTATATAAAGAAAATGTAAGAAGAGGCGACAATCAAAAACCTCTTTATCTAATGTACGATATGGTTTATTGGACCTTGACTTATGGAGACAATGAACATTTTAATCCGGTGAGTTTGGTTCCTGAATTGAGACCATATACAATTTTTATCGATGGACTTTCAAAAGCATTTGCAGCAACTGGTGTTAGAGTTGGATGGGCATTTGGCCCAAAAAACATTATTGACAAAATGAAGTCTATTTTAGGTCATATTGGTGCTTGGGCACCCAAACCAGAACAAGTTGCATCGGCTAAATTTTTTAATAATGAGCATGAGGTAAATTTATTTTTAGAAGACCTTAAAAACAAATTAGAAAAGCGCTTAAATGATTTCTATTCAGGATTTAATGATTTAAAGAGTAAAGGATATCCAGTAAGCGCTATTGCTCCTCAGGCAGCATTATATTTAACTGTTCAAATAAATTTGAAAGGTTATAAAACTTCTGATGGTTTTGAAATTAAAAACACACAAGATGTAACTTCAATATTATTAAATAATGCAGGAATTGGAATAGTTCCTTTTCAAGCATTTGGGACTAATACAGACGATTGCTGGTACAGAATTTCAGTTGGAAATTCAACTGAAGATGAACCAAATATGGTGGTAAATAAGCTTGAAAAATTATTAGAGAGTTTAGTAAAAGTTTAAGTTTTCATTATTATAAATTACTCAATTGAATTCAATTTCAAATATGCACACACTCAATAATTGTCAAATTTGTAATGGCAATAATTTTACGCAATTCGAAACTTGTAAAGACTATACCGTTAGCAAGGAAGAATTTAGCATAGTTTCATGTAATAACTGCGGTTTTAAGTTTACAAATCCAATACCTGAACTATCAAACCTAGGTAATTATTATAAAAGTGTTGATTATATATCTCACTCAAATTCTACTAAAGGACTAGTTAATAGTCTATATCAATTTGTAAGAAAATTTACGCTTGTCAAAAAACTGCAGCTCATTGAACGTTTAACGAAACAATCTAAATCACAATCTAAATATTTATTGGATGTTGGTTGCGGTACAGGTGAGTTTTTAAATACCTGTAAAAATGCTGGTTGGCAAGTACTAGGAGTAGAACCAGATGCTGAGGCAAGGAACGCAGCTCAAAAAAAATATCACTTAACAGTTAATGATGAGAATTATTTAGAAACAGCTTCCGAAAATAGCTACGATTGTATAACTATGTGGCATGTTTTAGAACACGTACCTCATTTAAATGAAAGAATATTAAGGCTTAGTAAACTCTTAAAACCTAATGGAACGTTAATTGTAGCGGTACCTAATTGCAGTAGTTACGATGCTAAACATTATGGTAAATTCTGGGGGGCGTATGATGTGCCGCGACATTTACATCATTTTACACCAAAGGATATTGAAACATTGGCCAAAAATAATAGCATGGTTTTAGATAAAGTACAACCAATGTTGTTTGACAGTTTTTATGTTTCTTTGTTAAGTGAAAAGTATAAAACTGGTACAACAAATATTTTATCGGGTTTTTGGCATGGATTAAAATCAAATATAAGGGCAGCGGTTAATAATAACAATACATATTCTAGTCAAATATACTTGATTAGAAACAAATAAATTGAGATTCAAATTATGGAACATAAAATATTAAAAGTTGGAATTTCTGTTGGAGATTTAAATGGTATAGGAATGGAAATAATTATCAAATCACTTATGGAAAAAGATTTGATGCAATTATGTACCCCTATCGTTTATTGTTCTACAAAAGCAGTTTCACTTCATAAAAAGGCAGCTGGAGCCAACGAATTTAATTTTAGCATTATTAGTGATATTTCTCAAGTAAAGGCTAAACATCCAAATTTACTAACTGTTTGGGACGAAGAGGTAGTCTTAGAATTAGGCAAAGAAACTGAAATTGCAGGTAAATATGCGCTTAAATCGCTTGAGGCAGCCTGCTCAGATTTAAAAGCAGGAAAGATTGATGTACTAGTAACAGCTCCGCTTAATAAGCACAATATAAAAGTTGAAGGCAAAAAATTTACTGGGCATACTCAATTTTTACATGACTACTTTGAAGCTTCAAATCATTTAATGGTTTTGGTAGGAGAAAATATGAAGGTGGCAACATTAACCGAACACATTGCCTTAGCGGATGTACCTAAAGCTATTTCTAGTAATCAAATAATTGATAAAGTTAAACTGCTGCACAAAACGTTAATACGCGACTTTGGAATTAGTAAACCAAAAATTGCCGTTTTAGGTTTGAATCCCCATAGTGGCGATGGCGGTTTAATAGGTGATGAAGAACAAAAAATAATATCACCAGCAATAAAGAAGCTGCAAGAAGATAACTTACTAGTTTATGGTCCGTATCCAGCAGATGGTTTTTTCGGAAAACTTCAATTCAAGCAATTCGATGCAGTGCTGTGCATGTATCATGACCAAGGTTTAACGCCATTTAAAGCACTTGAATTTGAAAGCGGGGTAAATTACACTGCTGGTTTAAGTGTGGTTCGTACATCACCAGACCATGGTGTAGCATATGATATTGCTGGACATGGCAAAGCTGAAACAAGTTCATTCAAGAGCGCAATTTTTTTGGCAATTGATATTCACAGAAAAAGAAATGAATATGATAGACTAATTTCAGACCCACTAAAAATCACTATTCAACGCAAGGAAAGAGCCTAATATGAATTATATCAGTAAATCGATAGTCTATTTTTTAATATTTATTTCTAGTAATATCTATTCTCAAAATATTACAGACGCCGGAGGTTTAAAACAAGGCAAGTGGATTAAAAAAGATGAGAATGGAAAGATTAAATATGAAGGCCAGTTTAAGGACAATATTCCATTTGGGACTTTTAAATATTATCATTTCAATGGTAAGCAAAAGGCAATATCTGTTTTTTACGACAATGGAAAAAAGACCCATACTACCATGTTTACTTATGATGGTGTAAAGGAAGCGGAAGGAAATTATTATAACCAGCAAAAAGACAGCATTTGGTATTATTTTGATTCCAGTGGAAAAGAAATACTCTCTCAAGAAAGTTATAAAAATAATAAGCGTGATGGAAGCTTCATTAACTATCATAAAAATAAAACAATACAAGAAAAAATCGAATATAAAGAAGGCAAGAAAAATGGCACTTGGCAGGTGTTTTATGATGATGGAAAACCCAAAATAATTGCTAAATATGTTAATGGCGAATTAGATAGTTGCTACAATGTTTTTACTAGCAATGGCTCAAAAAAAATTGAGGGTCAATATAAAAAAGCAACTAAAGATGGAAATTGGTTTTTCTATAATGATGACGCCTCTTTGAGTAAGCAAGAAATGTACAAAGATGGCAAATTTATTAAGGTTGTTTATTTTAATGGAAACTTTAAAAATTATTATTCTGATGAAATAGTTAAAGAGGAGTTTTCTTACGTGAAAGGCAAAAAAGATGGCGTATATATTGAGTATTACAATAATGGAAAATTTGTAAAAAAGCAAAAAACAAATGACGACGGTAGCATTGATACCATCGAAGTATTGGAAGGTCAAACAATAAAAAGCAAAGGCCAATACAAAGACGATAAAAAGATAGGTAAATTTATTTATTACGATGATAACGGCAAGGTTGAAAAGGAAGAGGATTTTAATTAAACATCTATTTTAATTTCAGTAAATTAGTTTACTCAAGGTAGTCTAAATTATTATTCTAATCCTTATTTCTTTAGCTATTTTTCTATCTTCGCGCGAATTTTTAGAGAGAAAATTTTATGGAAAATACAGAAAATAGAAAAGTGCGTTTACGTTTTGCCCCAAGTCCAACTGGTCCATTACATATGGGCGGAGTAAGAACTGCATTGTTCAATTATTTATTTGCAAAAAAACATGGTGGCGATTTTATATTACGAATCGAAGATACCGACCAAACTCGTTATGTTCCCGGTGCAGAACAATATATTATTAATGCTCTTAAATGGTGTGGCATTAATCCAGATGAAGGGGTAGGTGTAGGAGGGCCTCATGAACCATACCGCCAAAGCGAAAGAAAGGAGTTAGGTTATTATAAAAAATATGCTCAACAATTGATTGATAGTGAACATGCGTATTATGCATTCGACAGCTCTGAAGAACTTGATGAAATGCGCACTCGATTGGAGGCTGCAAAGGTTGCTGCTCCTCAATATAATGCCATCAGCCGTCAGAACATGAAAAATTCATTGGTATTACCTGCCGATGAAGTAGAAAGAAGATTAGCAAGCGGTGAACCTTATGTAATACGTTTAAAAGTTCCCCGCAACGAGGAGATTAGAATTAAAGATATTATCAGAGGTTGGGTGGTAGTAAATTCAACTCAAGTTGATGATAAGGTTTTGTTAAAGAGTGACGGAATGCCTACATATCATTTGGCACATATTGTTGATGATATAATGATGGAAATTACTCATGTGGTTCGTGGAGAAGAGTGGTTACCATCGGCTCCGGCACACGTATTAATTTACAAGTATCTTGGACTTGAGGATAACATGCCTCAATTTGCGCACCTTCCGCTTTTACTAAAGCCAGATGGCAATGGGAAGTTGAGTAAACGCGATGGTGATAGACTTGGTTTTCCAGTTTTCCCGCTGCAATGGCAAGACCCATCAACTGGTGAAATTTCTAGCGGCTATCGTGAAAAGGGATATATACCTGAAGCATTTGTAAATATGCTTTCATTACTAGGTTGGAACCCCGGAGACAATAGAGAAATTATGAGCATGAATGAACTTATAGAATCTTTCTCATTTGAAAAAGTAAGTAAAGCTGGAGCAAAGTTTGATCCTGAAAAAACAAAATGGTTCAATCAGCAATATTTGCGTAAACAGAGTAATCAAGAATTAGCAATAGCATTTTTAGCTGATGTTGAAGTGAAGAAAATCGAAAACACGATGTTTTCGAATCAAAAATTTGTTGAGGGCTTTTGTTCATTAATTCAAGAAAAGGCACATTTTGTAAATGAATTTTGGGAAATGGGTTCTTACTTTTTTATTGCACCTACAAGCTATGATGAAAAGGTAATTGAAAAAAAATGGAACGAAGGAGCAAAAAATTTTTACACACAACTAATTGCAATTTTTAAAGCTTCGAATGATTTTAGTGCACAAAATGTAGAGGCAATGTTTAAAGCCAATGCTGAAAAGTTAGGAACTGCTCCAGGTAATTTCCTTCAACTTACTCGTGTTGCTGTAAGCGGTGTTGCTGGTGGTCCACAATTTTTTGACATGGTTTCTCTAATTGGTAAAGATGAAGTATGTTCTCGTTTAATGAACTTTATAAAAGATAGAAAGTAGTTAGTTTTATTCCAAATAAAAAAAGCAATCGTTTATTTTTAGCGGTTGCTTTTTTTTTCTTAAGGGCTTATTTTATTTTTAACCCAGATTGCGCGTTATGGGTTCGTAGTGAAGCGCCAAAGCCTAATAAAATATGAACTTTTGCGAATAAATCATATTGGATATATGATGCATGAGGAAAAGTTGTTTACTTCATATTTTGAAGGGGTTTTGCGTTGTAATAGAATTTCTAATGCGTATTCTGGGTTTAATCAATTTTCTATTTTTATATGTATTGAAAATAAATAATTGAGTAAAACTTTTTTTAATACTTCGATAATTAGCACTAGTACTTTTCGAGTTCAATTATTACTTAGTAATTCCATTTACTATTAAATTCTAACCGCTTTTATAGAAAGTTTAACCATTCAAGTAAAATAATTACTCTCTAGCTTTATTTAAAATAGAATTGTAGAAGAATATTTTTTGAAGTAAACTTTTATGAAAAAAATATCGTGTAGTAATTTAAATAATATAATTATGAAAAAAGCAATCTCAAAATTAGCTATGAATAAAACCAGTCAAAGCCCCCTTCTCATTGTGAGAAGGGAAACGGCTGACCAATCAAAAAAAACTATTTTGGTTTATTTATTTTTTGCATTATTACATTTATCATTATTTCATAACAATAATTTATCTGCACAAAATTATTGGATTCAATCAGTTGGAGGTGGAAGTCAAGATGAAGTAAATGATATTTGTTCCGATAATTCTGGCAATATTTATAGCACCGGATATTTCTCGGCAAATGCTAACTTCGTTAATCTTAATGTTAATAGTTCTACTCCAAATATTGCTGATATCTTTGTTTCTAAAACCAACCCTAATGGAGTAATTCAATGGGTTGTAAAGTTTGGAGGAAGTTTAGATGACCGCGGTGAAGCAATAGCTGTAGATAATAATGGTAATATTTTTGTAACAGGCACCTTTACTGGAACAGCAAATTTTGGTACAATAAATCTAACTGCAGATAGTTTAAGTAAAGACGTTTTTATTGCAAAAATTAATAATTCAGGAAATGTTATTTGGGCAAAAAGAATTGGAGGACCAAGAGGAGATGTTGTAAACGATATATGTACTGATGGCAATGGTAAT
>JBEIDK010000056.1:0-17842 GCA_040383485.1 Flavobacteriales bacterium | reverse complement strand
TAGCAACCTGCTTCAAATAATCTTTTTTGGGTGATTGAAGGTTTATAACGAGGGTCGTAAAACATTTGTTCGAAAACAGTTTCTGTAACTCTAAAGTTCACATCGTGCCCAATAAAATCCATTAATTCAAATGGTCCCATTCTAAATCCACCAATTTCTTTCATTGCCCAATCAATGGTTGCAAAGTCAGCAATGCCTTCTTCGTAAATTCTTAAGGCTTCTCCATAAAAAGGACGTGCAATTCTGTTTACAATAAAACCAGGTGTGTCTTTAGCAAGCACTGTTGTTTTTTTCCAAGATTGAATCAGAATAGTTACTTCATCAACAATTTTTGGAGAAGTGGTAAAGCTTGGAATAATTTCAACCAAAGGCATAATGGTTGCGGGATTAAAAAAGTGTATGCCTAAAAATCGATGCTTATTTTTACATGCACTGCTAATGGCAGCAATAGAAAGCGAAGAAGTGTTCGATGCCAAAACACAATTATCATTGACAATACTTTCTATATTTTTAAAAAGTTCTTGCTTAACGTCTAATTTTTCAATGATAGCCTCAATAACTAGTCCGCAGTCTTTAAAATCTTCAACCGCATAAATTCCATTAATATTTTTAAAAGTGCTTTTAGCAACATCTTCATTTATTTTGCCTTTTTGCACCAGGCTATTTAATGAGGCTTCTATTTTTTGAATAGCACTATCAACAGCTTGTCTATTGGCATCAAAAAGCAAAACTGAATGCCCAGCTTGTGCAGCTACCTGTGCAATTCCACTTCCCATGGCCCCAGCCCCAACCACTCCAATTTGTATCATTATTTTATTATTGAAAATATAACACAAATGAAGTAAAAAAAGGAGGCTTAGCCAACCTAAAAAAAATTTATAATCAGATTAAATTGAAAAAAATCTTGTTTTGTTAACAATGAAAAAAATCTTGAACGAATAATTAAATGCTTTAATTATTAATTCAAATTTTTTTATCGATGATACCCAACTTTAATTGATGCATTTTCGCAGGTACTAATTGCTAAATCATAAATGATTAAATTGTTACTAAAACCTAATTTTACTTTCATCCAACCGTAAAAGTATGAACCATTAATAAATTTTCGGAATCCAATAAAACCTTCTTCAATTGCATATGGACTAATACCGCCAGGACCTGATTTGTGAATTTTCAATGACGAGCTATAAGGCAAATTTTCATTTATAAAACTTCCATTAACAATCTTTTTGTTATAGGATACGACAAATTGAACATTATTTATTCCTTCAATATCGATATTATATTCATCGTAAGTATGTGGTCCATAAGATACATGATAGTTTTCACATTCAATTCTAGAATCATTTTGCGAATCTTGATCTAAATCTAAGAGGTAGATTTTATTACTCAAAACTGGCATTAGGAATGAACTGTCTGGTAAATAGTCAATGTAATTAGTTTTACAACCAACGTATATAGGTTTAGGTAATTCTTTTTGTATCTTCTCTTTTGTACATGATGCGAATACAAGGGTAAAAACCAATAGTATTAATTTTACTTTTTTCATTTACATATACCATTTTTATAATCGGTTATACCGCTACATTCAGCATCACAAACATTTCCATAAGTTTTACCATTACAACCACAAACAGGAGCATAATTAAGCGTGCATCCGCAATTATATTTAGTGTTTTCTGAACACGTATATTTTTTGCATTAACTAAAAGTTAATGCTGAAATGGTTAATAAGGTACAGCTAAGTAATAGCTTTGCTAAGTTCATTATCTATTCTCTTATGGCTAAATTAAAAATTTAGAAACTATTCCTTTAAGAACTTTATATAGTTGACTTTCCCAGCTACATTAAGTTCTAAAAAATAAATTCCACCTTCTAAATCCGAAACATTAGCAGGTAATTTATTGCCCTTTAAAACTGACTTACCATCTACTTGCAATATTCTAAATGAAGCATCATTATTGAGATTTGCAACATTCAATATATCCTTAACTGGATTTGGAAAAATATTATTTGCTATTAAATAATTGGGTTTGTTGTTACTTGTATTGTTACACAGAGCCTCATTAAATTTTTGCCAAATTTCATTGTTAAAAATAACGGGTAAAGCAGCTCCGCCATTTGGAGGGTTTCCCATTCTAAGCAACACCAAATTCATGCTTGGTACTACATTTATCATTTGTCCATTTTTACCTAATGCAGCAAACAAATCTGATGGTGCATCGGGCAAAAATGAGCCAGGAAATACCAATTGAGTTTCAGGCATCATAAATGATTGCTTGCCATTAAGCCACGTTAAATACCCATATGATAAATTAATATTTTGAGAAGTATTTGTCATAGCATGAAAATAATTTGTATCGGCCAATACTGCTGTTGTATTCCACTTTGCCTTGTTGAGTAATAACAAACCAAAACGTGCAAAACTTCTGGTATTACTATAATACACATTATTATAGCCACTAGGGAACCAAAGGCCATTCATGCCAATTTTAGTTTTTATTTTTGCATTAAAATAGTTCTGAAAAGTTTGGCCAGTTGAATAATAAATAACCGAATCTAAAAGGGTGTAAGGGGCATTATGATATGCCCATCTTGTTCCAGCATCGGCTAGGTATTTTAACGAAGTATCAATGGTACAATCATCATCATAAACGTTATCGTCTAAACCAGAAGTCATTGTAAGTTGATTTCTTACGGTAATTAAATTTTCTTTATTACTAGGGCAGGATGTCCAGCCTTGCCCAATGTATTTTGATGTAAGGCTATCTATTTTTAGGAAACCTTCTTGTTGTGCAATACCCACCAAAAGACCAGTCATCGTTTTCCCTGCTGATGCCCAATACCAAAGACTGTCTTTAGTAAAAGTTCCGTAATATTTTTCAACTACAATTTTCCCATCTTTTAATATAATGAAAGACTTAGAATTATTTACACCTACATAGGCAGTTAAAGAGTCAATTTTATCTTGACACCATCCCAAAGATGCAGGTGAAATTGTATCCCAAGTATTACCAACAAGAGGAGGGAAATATAGATTTTGTGAAAATATCTTTGTGCTAAAAAATAGAAAAATAATTATTTTTTTTGTTTTCATTTTCTTAGTTAAAGATTAAGTTATTGTTTGCTATTTTTGATATTCACTTTGAGTTGCGAGCCAAAACCCAGCAATTGAAGCAAAACCGATTCCAAATCCCAATACAAAATTTTTAGTCCGTTTTCTCAAGCTATACTTTTTATAAGCAGCAGCATAAGTAGTATTTGATTCTCTTAAATAACCGTTTCTATTGGCAGGATTCCACATTTGCTGGTCTTTTAGTTTTGTTGAAACACCAATTATTGGTGCAGCTACCCAACCTACAATAGGCGTAAAGCCACAAACCACACCTGTCCAAAATTGTTTTTTAGTTGAAAAGTATTTCTTAGCATCACGTTTGGCCATTAAAGTATAGTTAGGCTCTTCTTCTTTTAAACTTAATTCTAAATTTTCTTTTGGACTCGTCAAAACAGCAACTGTTGAATCTTGAGCAAATGTCAGATTTGAAAATAAAATAAGGAAGGTAATTATTGATGTAAACTTAATCATGTTTGATAACAGTGTTTTTATATTCTAAATTAGTATCGTCAAAAATAGTCAAATATTTAAATTTTAATAATTTGAATATTACCTCACCTATTAAGCATAATTATTGAAGATAGGCCGAAGAATTATTTTCATCATTAAACTCAACTACAACATTTTCATGCAAAGTCGTAGCAACATGAAATCCTACATAATCTACTTTTACAGGAAATTTTCTATGGTTACGGTCAATTAAAGCTAAGGTTTGTATTTTGGCTGGTTCATATTTTAAAATGTGCGAAACAGCATAAATTAAACTCTGACCACTATCAACTACATCGTCAAATATAATTACAGTTTTATTCTTAATTGTATTATCTTGAATAGTCTCAATTTCTTTAACTTCAATTTCTTTCAAAGAGTTTCTTTTAGAGTTCAATGAATAAACTATTAACTCTCCATTATAAATGGTTTTAAGAAGTGAACTTATTTTATTTTTCAGAATATTACCACGCTGATTCAAACCAATCAAGACTAGTGATGTCTCATCAAAGTTATTTTCTAGAATTTGATGAGAGAGTCTTTTGATTTTATTTTCAATTTGAATTTGGTTAAGCAGTAGTGATTTCATAAACGCAATTTAAATTTATTTTTTAATTGAAACATAATAAGGGTCTACAGTAACTTCAATTCTCTTTTGCAAAAGCTGTAAGGTAGTTAAGTTAAAAAAAGTAATATAACCATTTCTGCCTGCACATTCTGTGGTATGATGGGGGGCTGGGCCATCATTACTTTGATTTCTATTTGCAATTACCACAAGTTTGTTTGCATCATCAACAGCAATTCCATGTGGTTGATGTCCTACATACAATTTATTTATTAATGAGTTGGTTTTATAATCGATTACAGCAACGCTTCCTCTCTTACCAATATTTGTAACGGTATCTTCAGTGCATGTAACAAATGCATAATTTGTTGTGTTTGAAAATACAACTTCTTGAGGATATGAGCCAACATTTATAATTGCTAATTGTGCGTCGGTAGTTGCATTATAAACCCGTACTTGGTTACTCTTTTGACAAGTTATAAAATACTTACTACCATCAGGTGTAAACCTAATGTCATGAGCATTTAGTGAGTTAGGATTTGCGGCATTATATTGAATAGGGTTGCCATCTAAGCTAATGGTACTATCTAGTTCCGGATATAATGGGTCAGTAATGTTTATTTTGTACATAGCATTGCCAGCTTGACTTAATATATATAGTTTATTACCTGAAGGGTGAATAGCATTGCCATGTGGATACTTCAACCAATCGTATGCGTACACTCTTTTTATCTGCATATTTTCCAAATCAATATAATTGATGATTCCTTGAGGAGACCAATCTACTGCATAACCATATTTACCGTCATCGGATATTGTTAGTGTATTCCAATTGCCACTACCACTGCCATTTCCGTTATTTAAAGTAACCTCACCAATAAAGTCATCATTACTGGTGCTAAATTTTTGAATGACCGTGCCTGCAGTAAAAATAACATACCAATATTTGCCATCAGGAGAAACTTGAACCTGATGAGGGCTTTCTTGTAAAGAGGATTTTCCAACTTGAATATATCTCATTGGAACTAGCGAAATTGGATCAATAGTATTTACAATATCACAACCTTGTGTAGCAATATAGTATTTACTTTTCTTTGCATAATCAGAAAATTTTACGAACCCATTTGAACTTGGAGCCCCTTTATCAATCCAATTTCTAAGTGTAATTACTTCTTCTCTTGATAGTGGGTCTTGGTTAACTGGCATTACAGGCAAATTACTTAATCCTAAATCAGCGTAAGTATTACAGAAAAGAAACATACTACTTTGCTTATGCCAATATGGAATAACAACCGCACCACTGTTTGTTCCTTTGAACATTGTTTCCCAAGTTTCAAGATTTAACCCAGCAGCTGCCTGATTGCTGATACTATTATGGCAACCACTAACAGCGCACTTACCTACAATAATTTTAGCCACCTCTTTTGGGTACTCACTTTTTTCTATTTCTAAAATTCTGTCATCAATCTTACAACTTGTAAGGCAGTTAAAAATAAGTAGAAATGGTAAGAAGTAAATAATTTTCAATTTTTTTCTTTAAAAATTTAGAACAAAATAAGTGTAAATTAAAATGATAAGAAACATTTGATAATATTAATAAACTTTAAATTAGTTAATTTCTTTCTCTTTTCGTTGATTCAAAATCAAACGAAGTGAGGAATCTTTAGTAACATAAGCCCAAGCCCAATTTATAAAAATAATGAGTTTGTTTCTAACGCTTAAGATAAGCATTAAATGTAAGAACATCCAGACTAACCAAGCTATATAGCCTTTAAATTTAATGAACGGCAAATCAACAACAGCTTTATTTCTGCCAATGGTCGCCATTGAGCCAAGGTCTTTATACTCAAATTCTTCAATGGTTTTATTCTTTTCAATTGCCTTTAAATTCCGTGCTAATTTTTTTGCTTGATTTATCGCAACATTTGCCAATTGAGGATGTCCTTTGGGATATAATGGTGTTTCCATAAATGCAATATCTCCTAATGCAAAAATATTTTCGGAACCAATAACTTTATTAATTCTGTCAACCTTAATTCTATTAGCAGAAGCCTTTACCTTTTCAGATAAGCCATCAATAATATTACCAGTAACTCCAGCAGCCCATATAACCGTTTTTGTTTTTATTGTTTTACCATCAACAAAACTCAATTTTTCACCATCATAATGTTGTACAAGCGTATTGGTAAGTACATCAATATTCATATTTTTTAAATAGCTAAGTGAAGCTTTCTTTGCATTTTCACTCATACTGTTCAATGTATTTGCACTGCCTTCAACAAGTATTATATTTAGTTTTGAAAAATCAATTCCAGGATAATCTATTGGTAATATGTGTTGTCTTATTTCTGATAAAGTTCCTGCAAGTTCAACACCAGTAGGCCCTGCACCAACTATCACAAAGTTTAATAAGGCTTCTTTTTCTTCTTCAGTTGCCGAAATAATTTTCTCAAATGTAGTAAGAATATGGTTTCGGATGGCAATAGCTTCGCTGGTAGATTTTAATGTTAGTACATTTTTTTCTATAGCTTTATTTCCAAAAAAATTCGTTGTGCAACCAATTGCAATTATTAGATAGTCGTAATAAAAACTACCTATATCGGTAACAATTGAATTAGCATTCTCATCAATTGAAGAAACTTCAGCGAGTCTAATTTGTAAGTTTTTTTTATTTTTTAAAATGTTACGAAGTGGAAAAGAAATACTAGATGGCTCAAGAAAGGAAGTTGCTACTTGATAAAACAAAGGCTGAAATTGATGATGATTAAGTTTGTCAATGAGCAGTATATCAAACAGTTGCTCATCTATGTTTTTAATAAACTGTATACCGGCAAAACCACCGCCAATTACAATTACTTTTTTCTTTTCATTCATAGGTTCATAATTGATTTACTCAACATCCTTAAAAAAATAAAGGCTGTTTAAATTGACAATATTTACATTTTTAAAATAATAGTGAATGATGTCGGAGTAGGAGTAGCCTGTTTTAGCCATTCTAATTGCACCTTCTTGGCATAGTCCAATTCCATGGCCAAAGCCTTTGCCTTTAAATATTAGAGTTTCACCTGCATCTTCAACAGAAAAGTATGTCGATTTCAAATTAAAGTCACTACGTATCTCTTTCAATGGAATTTTAATATCCCTCACTATAAAATCTCTGATCCTCTGTGGTTGCGCAAAATTGTAATTTCTAATCAAGCCAGTACTGTCTAACTGTGGAATTTTTTTTCTAAGGTATTTAATCCATATTTTTTTATTTACTTCCTTTTCCCAGTGTGCATTTCTAGCGTTTATGCAAAATGTATCGCGCACAGGTTGTAAATAAGATTGTGCTTTGTTCCAAACATCTGCCGAACTAACTGTTTGTCCACCGCAATTGCTATGAAATGCAGCCACAATTAAGTTCAAGTTTTCATCAACTAATACACTATTACTAGTTTCTTGCACAGCGTTAATAATTTCGATATTTGATAAACTTTTACCTTTAAAAACTTGACAATGCTCTTTGTCGCACATGTTAAATCCATCTTTTTCATGTTTTCTAAGATGGGCCAAAACATATGTTCTGCATATGGTTGCTTGTACCTTATAATATTCAAAAGGTTGTTTAGAGCCAACTTCTGCTTCAACTACTCCAGCAACATAATTATCTAAATCAACTTCATTGTTAATATATAAAAAGCAGTTTTTAGAAATAATTGAAATTGTATTTTCTAAATTTCTTTGAGGCAAGGCAGGCTCTGTGGGTTTTATTTTAAAACTACAGTTTAAGTTACTTTTTATAATTAGTTCACGAACTTTTTTTATTGGCATCAGCTCAATTGAAACCAATAAGCTATCATCCATTACAGTAATGTTGTAGATGCTGTTTAACATGGCAGACGATTGAGGTTCTCCATCCAAAAATAGCTCATAATTACTATTTGATGCTTGTAGTTCTAGGATAGAAATATTGAAACCATTATAGCAATTTACCTTTATACTTTGCGAGAAACAAGAAGTATAAAAAAAAATAATAAATATGGATAGTGTGCGATTCAATTTTGAGGATGCAAGTTACGTATATTTAAAAATATAGAATTCTTAAATAAAATATTTTAGACAATTTTATGAGCAAAAAACTTACTTTTTGTTTTAGGTATTAATGTTTTGTTATGAATGCATGTCTTGTTTTGATTAACATTGCAAAAAATATTTCAATGAACAGACTTATCATCATTTTAATTATAACATACATATCTGGCATTAATCTTTCAAAGGCTGCCAACAAGAATTTAGCCTCATGCGGTCTAAAAGACTCTGTTCAAATAAATAATTCTCTTATTCAATCAAATAAAGATACCTTAAACACAATTAAACATCCAAAACGCACTGCCGCTATTTTGACTTTAACATTAGGTATGTTAGGCGTACATAGGTTATATTTAGGTTGTAAACCATGGGTGCCGGTTTTTTATTTACTTACAGTTGGTGGTGGTTTTTTTATACTTCCTATAATTGATTTAATTTTTATTCTTAAGTCAAAAAATATATCTGAATATTACAACAATAGCGATATTCTTATGTGGTTGAAGTAATTGGCAATTGTTTTTCAACAAATAAACTTGAATATTTTTTTCAACATCTGCATTAAGAGTAATTCATAATTGAGTAAACTTGCTAACTTGATTTAAGATTGTTTTTATAAAAATCTTAAATCATAAAACTTCAATCAACAATTTAGAAAATGGCTATATATAACGACGATAGTATTAGAACACTTGAGTGGAATGAACACATTCGGATCCGCCCGGGTATGTATATTGGTAAGCTCGGTGATGGAAGTGCACACGATGATGGTATTTATATTCTAATAAAGGAAATTGTAGATAATTGTATCGATGAATTTGTGATGGGTAATGGTAAAACCATTGAAATTACAGTAAAAGAAAACACCGTAAAGGTACGTGATTATGGCAGGGGCATTCCACTGGGCAAAGTTGTTGATTGTGTAAGTAAAATAAATACCGGAGCCAAGTATGATTCAGAATCTTTTGTAAAGTCAGTTGGCTTAAATGGGGTTGGTACAAAAGCTGTAAATGCATTGGCCTCTTATTTCAAAGTACAATCAATCCGAGAAGGGAAATCGAAGTTTGCTGAGTTTAACAAAGGAAATATAACCAAAGATTCTCCCATTGAAACTAGCGATGCGCGCCAAGGAACCCTCATAACATTTACACCTGATGAAGAAATATTTCATAACTATCATTTTCTTAACGAGTACATCGAGAAAATGTGTTGGAACTATGCCTATTTAAATACAGGTTTAACTATTGTTTATAATGGACAAAAATTTGTTTCTGAACGTGGTTTATTCGACTTATTAAATCAAAACTTAAGTGGTAATATATTATACCCCATTATTCATTTAAAAGGACATGATATTGAAGTTGCATTTACACACGGAAGTCATTATGGCGAAGAGTATTATAGTTTTGTAAATGGTCAACACACTACACAAGGAGGAACTCATCAAGGTGCTTTTAGGGAAGCAGTTGTAAAAACAATTCGTGAGTTTTACAAAAAAGATTTTGATGCTGTTGATGTTCGAACATCTATAGTTGCTGCAATTTCCATAAAAGTGCAGGAACCAGTATTTGAATCGCAAACAAAAACTAAACTTGGCTCAGTTGACATAGCTCCTAAAAATGGACAAAGCGTGAGAAGTTTTGTTGGTGATTTTTTAGGTAAGGAATTGGATAATTATTTACATAAGAACCCCGAAACTGCCGAATTATTGCTTCAAAAAATAGTTCAAAGTGAAAAAGAACGTAAAGAACTTTCTGGCATTAGAAAACTTGCCCGTGAACGTGCTAAAAAAGCCAATTTACACAATAAAAAGTTACGCGATTGTAGAAATCATTTTAATACCAATGATGAACGTAAATTAGAATCAACTTTGTTTATAACTGAAGGTGATAGCGCAAGCGGAAGCATTACTAAGGCACGCGATGTAAATAGCCAAGCAGTTTTTTCCTTAAAAGGAAAACCATTAAATTGTTATGGATTGACCAAGAAAATTGTTTATGAAAACGAAGAGTTCAATTTATTGCAAGCAGCATTAAATATTGAAGATGAAATGGATAATCTCAGATACAACAATATTGTTATAGCTACCGATGCCGATGTGGATGGTATGCACATTCGTTTGTTATTGATTACATTCTTCCTACAATTTTTTCCTGATTTAATTAAGAATGGCCACGTTTACATTTTACAAACACCATTGTTTAGAGTTAGAAATAAAAAAGAAACAAGATATTGTTATAGTGAAGAAGAGCGTCAAAAGGCAATTGCAGAGTTGGGCACCAAACCAGAAATTACACGTTTTAAAGGACTTGGAGAAATTTCTCCTGATGAGTTCAAAAATTTTATTGGTAAGGATATTCGTCTTGACCCTGTTTTGATAGGTAAGCAAATGAGTATTGAACAATTATTGTCATACTTTATGGGAAAAAACACCCAATCAAGACAAGAAGATATCATCAATAATTTAAGAATTGAGAAGGATTTTGTGGAAGCATAAATTTATTTACTCTTTAGTTTTATGTTCCTAGTTTTATGTAGTTTGAAACTTAAATTTTTACTTGCTTGTCAAATATAAATATGTTGATTATCAGACTTGGTATAAAGCGTAACTCGTTAATTAGAATATATAATTATTTAAATTTTACCAAATAATAAATGACAAAAATAAAGGCAGTCATATATGATATGGATGGCATCCTTATCAACTCTGAACCGCTTTGGCAAATTGCACAAATAGAAACTTTTGTAGAATTAGGATTTAATTTTACGCATCAAATGTGTGAACAAACTGTTGGATGGAGAGTAGATGAAGTGATTAAATATTGGACATTAAAATTTAATTATCATGACCATACTAATGAATATATAGTTGGTGTGCTACTTGATAAGTTGAAAATTTTAATAGCAAGTGAAGGCAAAACAATGGAAGGAGTAATAGAGTCATTAGAGTTTTTTAAGAACAAAAAACTTCCAATGGCAGTTGCAACTTCTTCTCCCATTGCCATTATGGAACAAGTTGTAAGTACTTTAGACTTAAAAAAATATTTTAAATTTTTATGCTCTGCACAACATGAGTCATTTGGCAAACCTCACCCAGCGGTTTTCTTATCAGCCTCTGGTTTATTGCAAATTGAACCTACTAATTGTTTAGTGATTGAAGATTCGCTTAATGGAGTAATTGCTGCAAAAGCTTCGAGAATGAAATGTATAGCAATACCTGAAGAACATAATATAGCGAATCCGAGATTTGTTATTTCTGATAAAATAATACATTCATTAACTGAGATAAATGAAGAGCTTTGGCAAGAAATGAATCTTCTTTAATTTTTTTTTTGACTTAAGAGAGTAAAAATATAATAGCTTAGAATTATAATAATGCCAATAGCAAAAAAAACAGCCGCGAGGTGACGAAATTCGCATTTGAAAAACTCTCCTAACATCCATGTTGCATTGGCACAAATCCAAAAACAAACGGCCAGGTTATGAATAAAATCTGAAGTGTTTTCTTTAGTTCTATAAGCTATTATAACGGCAAGCAATACGGTAGGTATAACCATAATTATACCTCCAATTCTAAATTCTAATGACCAACAAAAATCTTTGATAAGCCAAAAAACAATGTGCAGATTTTCTTTGGCTTTAATTTCTTTAAACATTATTCGAATGAAATCAATACCTGGTTTTTTTCAACTGCTTTTCCTTTCTCAACATTTATTTTTTTAATTACTACATCAGCAATCGATTTAAGCACATTTTCCATTTTCATAGCTTCAAGTACTACCAGAGAATCGCCTTTTTTAATTGAATCTCCAACCTTAACTCGAATATCTAAAACTAAACCAGGCATTGGCGCTTTCAGTTCATTAATTTTCTTGCTTGCTAATGCATCCATCCCCATGCTATGTAAAAGTAAATCAAAACGATCCTTTATTTTTACCTTATAAACATTGCCATTTACCTTTATCTTATAAGTTTTTTCGTCAATATCAAATGAAACTAATTCGGCGTTATACGACTTATTATCTCTTATAATATTGAAATGTCCATCTTTTAAATCAACAGTATTTATCTCGAATTTTTCACTGTTTATGATTCCACTATTTTTTTTGGCAGAATCAAATTCAATTTCAAAATCTTTATCATTGATGATTGCTTTATACATTTTCCTTTTTTTTGAAGCCTAAAAATAGTATTTAATATTATTATTGTAACAATAAATTATTTCTTAAATGATTCCTACGCTCTGTATTGTTGTTCCGTGTTATAATGAATCGGCAGCCCTTCCGCATACCGCCTTGGCGTTGATAAAAATTTTAGAAGACTTAATTAACAAATCAAAAATTAAGAAGGAAAGCTTTTTATGTTTTGTTGATGATGGAAGTAGAGATAATACTTGGGCAATTATTGAAGAACTTTCTGTGTCAAACAATAAAGTGCATGGTACTAAACTTTCAGCTAATTTTGGCCACCAAAACGCTTTAATTGCTGGTTTGTTTTCTCAAAAAAACAATGCCGATATTTTTATCACCATTGATGCTGATTTGCAAGATGATGTTGATACTATCGAGCAAATGATTGATAAGAATTTACAAGGAAATAATATTGTTTATGGTGTTCGCGATAATAGAGATACGGATTCTGGTTTTAAAAGATATACTGCAAACACTTTTTATAACCTAATGCAAAAGTTAAAAATTAAGACCATTAATAATCACGCCGACTATAGATTAGCAGATAAAAAAGTTGTTGAAACACTTGAGAAGTTTGGAGAAGCTAATTTATTTTTAAGAGGTATTTTTCCGATGATGGGCTTTAAGCATGATATGGTTTATTATAGCCGTAATGCACGCATGCAAGGCGAAACAAAATATCCATTCAGTAAAATGATTTCTTTTGCTTGGCAGGGTGTTACATCATTTAGTACTGCTCCACTTAAAATTGTATTCTCTTTAGGTATCATTACTTTTTTATTTTCTATTGTAATCGCTATCTGGATTTTGATTGTACTTATTGAAGGGAAAACAATAAAAGGTTGGTCTTCATCACTTCTCATAACCACTGCTTTCAGTGGTTTAAACATGATTTGTTTAGGAATTATTGGCGAATATGTGGGTAAGATTTACAAGGAGGTAAAGCAACGCCCAAGGTATATTATTGAGAAGGAGGTATAAAAAAAGCTAGCTCTAAAATAGAGATAGCTTTTATTATAAAATTTGTATTCTTTTATTAGAATCTCTCTAATTGTGAAAAGAAGAAGTTAGCTTCTATTTGAGCATTTTCATCACTATCAGAACCGTGAACTGCATTAGCTGCAATTGATTCAGCGTAAATTTTTCTAATTGTACCTTCTGCAGCTTGCGCTGGATTTGTAGCACCAATTAATGTTCTAAAATCAGCAACTGCATTTGCTTTTTCTAATACGACTGCTACAATAGGTCCTGAAGACATATACTCAACTAACTCTCCATAAAAAGGACGTTCTTTATGAATCTCGTAAAATTTACCTGCCGTTTCAGCTGATAATTTTGTATACTTCATTGCCTTAACAACAAAACCTGCGTCGTTAATCATCTTTAAAATTCCACCAATGTAGTTTTTTGCAACTGCATCTGGCTTAATCATTGTAAAAGTTAAATTACTCATTTGTTTATTTTAAAATTTTGCGCGAAAGTAATTGTTTTTTTAATAATTACCTTTTTAATATGCTTATTTTATTTCTTCTCCTTTGGCAACTTTTCTAATTATTTCAAGCAATTTTTCATCATCACCAGGTGCTGCAGAATTCTGTTGATATACTATTTCTCCTTTGCCATTTACTACAAATATATGCGGCACATTTTGCACATTCATTGCTCTTTTAAAATCAGAATTAGGGTCCAGTAACACTTCAAATTCCCAGTTTTTGCCATCTACATATGGTTTTACTTTGTCCATATTTCTAGCATCATCAATACTAACAGCATAAATTATTACACCAGTTTCTTTTTGCCAATCGGTGTAATTTTCAGCAATGGCATTCAGTTCTGCTTTGCATGGTGCGCACCAAGTAGCCCAAAAATCTATAACCATTGGCTTGCCATCATTTTTAATATTAGAAGTATTGAAACTTCCGCCTTTTACATTTTTAATTTCTACAGCTGGAATAGTTTTAATACCTCCTCCACTTTGTGCACTGGCAATCTTTATATAGAAGGCTATTACTAAAAGGAAAATAATTTTTTTCATGTACTATTTATTTAATAAATTGAGTGTTTGTGTTAACTAATATTATGCCAAGAAACAAAAAAAGAGCCGTTCCAAAAAATTGGAACGGCTCTTTTTAAAATTTCAAAAAGTAATTATTTTACAATATTAACTTTCTGAGTATATGTTTTGTTACCTACAGTAACATTCATCATATATATTCCTGAAGCTAAATTAGTACCATCAACATTTATTAATGTTTCACCTGCTTGTAATTTACCTTTATTTTCAGTTTGAACTAATTGACCAAATGAATTAAACAATGAAATAGAAACATTTTCTGATTTACCAATTGCTAACTTAATAGTTGCATTATCCGAGAATGGATTAGGGTAAACAGTTAATGAATTATCGTTAGTGATATCTTGAATACCAACGTTAGATGATACATTGATATCATCAATATATGCCATGTTACCAAAATCTGAAGTTGCAACCCACTTAAGAATTATACCAGCTTGGTTTAACGCAGCAGCAGGTAACTGAACATTTTCTTCTCTCCATTGTGTAGCTGTTGGTACAAAAGATGCAGTTCCAGAAGGAGCGCCATTGGTAGCTAAAGCAGCACCAGATTTTGTCCAGATTGTAGCCCATGTTGCACCACAATCTTTTGAAAATTGCAATTCAATTTTATCGTTTGTTAATGGAGTTTGAGCATCAGTATACTGTGAAGCTGCAACTTGGAAAGTAACTTTAGTAGCAGCTGTAATACCTGTAGTTGAAAATGGAGGCATTACCATTTCATCCACTTCACCAACAGCACTTTGGTAGAAATTCATACGTGCAGAACCAGGTGCAGTTTTACCTACAGTTGAACGGTAAGTCCATGTAGCACCACCATCTGTATTAATAACTCTATAAGTGTTAGCAGTAATTACGTCAGTAGCAAATGCTTGAGTATATCCAGCTAATGAAGCTCCACCAGCATAACTTACTACAGCTTGAGTTTGAGTATTATTTCCAGCATTGATATCTGTTTGGCCATTGATAGAAGTTACTTGTGTCATAAATGTGTGTGCACCACCAGCAATAGTTTGAGCTGGTAAAGTAGCAACAGCAGTAGCTCCAGGAGCTAAGTTACCTGTCCAGTTATAAGTTTGCATTGCGCCATTATCCAATTTGTATGAAATAACAGCAGCAGTTAAAGCAGTAGCACCTGGGTTACTTAAAGTAACGGTAGGGGTAAAGGTTGAACCACAGAAATAATCACCAGTAACAGTAGTCATAGCAGATAAAGCGCCATCTAAAGCCAAAGGTTGAGCATCGCTATAAGCAGCTTGTTGAATCTCCCATGCAGTACCTACATGAGTATCATTTTGTATAAATGCAACCACTGAAATTTTGTTCTTATCATATATGTAAGTTGGCAAAGCTGTTGCAACAGTGTAGGTAAAAGGAGCACCCAAATTAGTAGCATTTAAAGATTGACCAGCAGCACTTGGGTACATCTTACGCATTACATTATAAAATTCTTTTTCTCCATTTGAACCTGGAGCATTAGCGAATATTATTTCTTTTTCAGTTAAAGCTATTCTCAACTTCAAACCTGTAATAGATGGACTTGTTGCATCAGGTATTACAACGCAAGTGATGAAAATCGAATCTAAATCTGCAGATAATGTATGACTTAAATTGATTGTCCAATGTGAAACAACTGCATATCTTGCATCAATCATTGTTTGATTATAGTTAAAAGGAGCACCATTGTATGCTTGAGGGCCAGTAATATTTGTATCGCCATCCATTGGAGCATAAGGAACACCATTTACGCTATAAAAATTCAAACGTGTTGTAACGTCTGTTGGATTTTGAGCATTCATTGGGTCAACACCAGGAAATGGGGCTTGGTATTTTAACGAAATGATTTTAGATGTATTTGCTTGTAATATGGCATCATAAGCAGGGTTTTGTGAAGCGCAAGGTCCGCAAGAAGCGTTTGTGAACTCTTCGGATAGCACCATACGTTGCACTTGAGCATAAGATGCTACTGTTAGTCCCAACGCAAAAGCAAAAGTAAAGATTTTTTTCATTTGTTTATTTTATTTTGTTAGTTTGTTTAATATGGCGAAAGTATTAAATTATTGTTATTTACAAAAATAATGTATAAGAATAAAGTTAAAATAGTAATAGTCTCTATCATTTTTGCCCTATTTCATCAAAAAGGAATAGCTCAACAATATTTTGAAACAAAATTTGGTTGTGTCGGACTCGACAATGCCCGTTCTGTAAAGCAACTTTCTTCAAGTTCAATTTTCGTTGCAGGATATAGTGATACCGCTTCGAGCGGCAATATTGATTTTGCATTACATAAGCTAACAAAAGAGGGAGCACTTGTATTTACCAAATATTATGGGAATCTTCAAGTGAACAATTGCCTTAACATGAACCTAACGAATAGCTCAAAAATTATAATGTGTGGCGAAACTTATACCTCCAATATTAATTTTGATGCTCAGTTGCTTTGTTTGGATACAAACGGTGTAACTATTTGGCAAACACAATTTGGCGACTCTCTTAAAAATGAATCACTGAAATACATCACTGAAACATCAGATCATTTTATTCTTACCTGCGGATTTGTTACTGATAGTAGTAGTTCGAATGACTTTTTATTTGTAAAATTAGATAGCCTTGGCAATATTGTTTGGCAAAAGTACTATGGAGATGTATTTAATAATACAGCTAATATGTGTATTGAATTATCAAATGGTAACTATGCATTGGTTGGAGATACAAAAAGTAGCTTTGGAGATTATGATGTTAAGGTGATTGTAACGGACAAGGATGGTAATGTTATTTGGGATAACAATTTTGGTAATAAATTACAAAATGGAAGTCAAGGAATTTTTGAAAGCACAGACCAACAATTAGTATTTTATGGAGAAACAGAAATTGCTCAGGCATCGCCATTCGACTTCTTCGTGCAAAAAGTAAATTTAAATGGTGTTTCATCTTGGCGAAAAACCTTTGGTGGGGCTAAATCAGATGCGTTATTTAGTGGTTTTGAGGTTGAAGATGGCTTCGTCTTTACAGGTTATTCGAACAGTTATAACTCTGGACCATTAAATTTAGTATTGGTTAAAACGGATAGTTCTGCAAATTATTTATGGTCGAGAAATTTCGGAGGTAATGCAATAGATATTGGTTATAATATGATTGAATCTAAATCAGATTCAGGATATTTTATGGTTGGTATTAGCAATGTTGGAAGCAATACAGAAAATTACCTACTTCATTTAACTGAACAAGGCTATTTAGATTTAGTAACAAACGATAAATCTACTAAGCATGTTACAATTTACCCTAACCCAAGTACTGGTTTCTTTGAAATTAAAAATGATGAAAAATTTGATGATATACTT
>JBEIDK010000055.1:0-18337 GCA_040383485.1 Flavobacteriales bacterium | reverse complement strand
GTGTATGGAATTAATACAGGATTCGGTTCGTTGTGTGATACAAAAATTGATGATAAAGATTTAGAACAGTTACAAGAAAATTTAGTAAAAAGTCATGCATGTGGCACTGGCGAAGTTGTTACTGAAACAATAGTGAAACTTATGCTTTTATTAAAGATTCAAGGGTTGAGTTATGGTTACTCGGGTGTTCAATTACAAACTGTTGAAAGATTAATTTACTTCTACAATAACAATATACTACCTATTGTTTATACCCAGGGTTCTTTGGGCGCTTCAGGCGATTTGGCGCCACTAGCACATTTGTGTTTACCACTATTGGGAATGGGAGAAGTGGAAGAAAACGGACAAAGAAAAGCTGCTAAAGATGTTTTGAAAGAACATAATTTAAAACCAATCAAATTAAAAAGCAAAGAAGGGTTGGCATTGCTTAATGGCACTCAATTTATGAGTGCTTATGGTGTTTGGTGTTTAATACAAGCCAATAAAATTAATTATTTAGCTGATCTTTTTGCAAGTGTTTCTCTTGAATCATTTGATGGTCTACAAGAACCATTTATAAAGCAATTACATACAATTAGAGCGCATCCGGGTCAATTACAAACTTCAGAAAATGTCCGTCATTTTTTATTTGAAAGTCAAATGCAATTGGAGTTTAAAAAGGCTGTGCAAGATCCTTACTCCTTTAGATGTATTCCTCAGGTGCATGGAGCAACTAAGGATACTACAAACTATGTAACTAAAGTGTTTGAAACCGAAGTAAACTCAGTAACAGATAATCCAACCATTTTTGTTGATGATGACTTAATTGTAAGTGGTGGTAATTTTCATGGACAACCACTAGCAATTGCTCTTGATATGTTATGCATAGCAATGTCAGAACTAGCTAATATTAGTGAACGTAGAATTTATCAATTAGTTTCAGGGTTAAGAGGCTTACCTGCTTTTTTAGTGAAGAACCCCGGGCTAAATTCAGGATTTATGATACCACAATATACCGCAGCAAGCATTGTTAGTGCAAATAAACAAATGTGCACACCTGCAAGTGCTGATTCTATTGTGTCATCAAATGGACAAGAGGACCATGTAAGTATGGGTGCAAATGCAGCTGTAAAATGTAGTAAAGTAATTGAAAATGTTATACGAGTATTAAGTATAGAATTGCTGAATGCGGCGCAGGCATTTGAATTTCGTCGTCCATTAAAATCATCTAATACAATAGAAAAGTTAATATCTGATTTTAGAAATGAGGTTGCTTTTATTGAAAACGATGTAGTAATGTATGAGTATATGCACAAAGCCGAAAAGTTTGTCAAAGAAAACTACTTAAGTTTAGTATAAAATGAAACTAGGATTATTGGGAGGGGGGCAACTAGGCCGGATGCTTATACAAGAAGCAATTAATTGGAATCTTGATTTTGATGTATTAGATGGAGACGCTAACGCACCATGTAAAAATTTAACATCAAATTTTGTTCATGGTTCTTTAACAGATTATGAAACGGTTTTAAATTTTGGTAAAGATTTAGACTTAATAACCATTGAAATTGAAAATGTAAATTCCGATGCCTTATTAGAGCTTGAAAGACAAGGAAAGAAAGTTTATCCTCAACCAAATATTCTAAAAATAATCCAAGATAAAGGACTACAAAAAATGTTTTATCACGATTATAAAATACCTACTGCCGAGTTTATATTAATTGAAACTAAGCAAGAAGTGATTGAATGCTCGAAAGTATTACCATTTGTGCAGAAACTCAGGAAAGGTGGTTATGATGGTAAAGGCGTAAAAGTTTTTCAAGAACAAAAAGATTTAGAATTTGCTTTTGATGCACCAAGCGTTTTAGAGGTTAAGGTTGATTTTAAGAAAGAAATTTCAGTATTAGTAGCAAGGAATAGCAAAGGTGAAGTAGCCGTTTACCAATCAGTGGAATGTATTTTTGATCCTGCATTAAATTTAGTGGATACACTTATTTCTCCTGCTCACGTATCGTCTGAAGTAGAGATAGAAGCACAAAATATTGCGCGTAAAATTATAGAAACATTAGGAATGGTTGGCTTACTTGCTGTAGAATTCTTTTTGACAAAAGATGACAAATTGCTTGTCAATGAAATTGCTCCAAGGCCTCATAATAGCGGTCATCAGACCATTGAGGCAAATGTTTCATCTCAATATGAGCAACATTTAAGAGCAATATTAAATTTACCTTTAGGCAATACAGACCAAATATCAACATCAGTTATGATAAATATTTTAGGTGAGAAAGGATTTGAAGGAAAGGCAATTTATAATGGACTTGAAAATGTTTTGGATATTAAAAACATATTTGTTCATTTGTATGGCAAGGAAATAACAAAACCATTTCGAAAAATGGGACATGTTACAATACTTGGAAAAACTACAGATGACTGTCTGGAGAAGGCTAAAAAAGTAAAACAACTATTAACAGTAATCGCATAAATATTTGAATAAATCTTTACTAAACTTTCAATAATGTTTCATTTGATTAATTATTGAGTCATGTATGATTATGAATAAGCGCTTACAAATTTCATTTCATTTAATTTCAGATTTAGTAGCGGCATGTTTGGCATGGGCATTATTTTATGCTTATCGTAAACATTCAATTGAGCACATCTCATTGCATAATAACGCTCAGCTATTATTTAATAAACAGTTTTATTTAGGATTGATATTTATTCCAATATTTTGGATTTTATTCTATGCAATAACTGGTACCTATAATAATATTTTCAGACGCTCGCGACTCAAAGAGCTGGGGCAAACATTATTATTAAGTTTAATTGGTACAATATTCATTTTTTTCACATTGCTTTTAGATGATAAAATAAATTCGAACAAAGATTATTATAAGTCATTTACAGCACTTTTTATTATACATTTTAGTGTAACTTTTTTTATAAGGTTTATACTTTCTACAATTACCGTTAAGCGGGTGCACAACAGAAAAATTGGGTTTAATACTGTTTTGATTGGGAGCAATGAAAATGCATTAAATTTATTTCACGAAATGTTGGCCCAGCCAAAAAGTAGTGGTAATAAATTTGTTGGTTTTGTGCATATTGAAAATAAGAACGGTAAAGGACATTTGCTCAAAGAACACTTACCTCATCTTGGAGAATTGAATGATTTAAAAGGTATTATTAATGAGTATCAAATCGAAGAAATTATTATTGCAATTGAATCATGGGAACATGAGTATATTAGAAAAATAATAAATGAATTAGAGACCAATAATGTCATCATTAAAATCATTCCTGATATGTATGATATTCTATCAGGCTCTGTAAAAATGTCTTCAATTTTTGGTGCGCCACTTATTGAAATTTCTAATAGTATTATGCCTACATGGCAAAAGGTGGTTAAAAGAATTTTAGACATTTTTGTATCAATCATCGCATTGATTATTCTGTCCCCAGTTTATCTTGTTACTGCAGTTATTGTAAAGCTAAGTTCAAAGGGAAATGTTTTTTATAGCCACGAAAGAATTGGCATTTATGGCAAACCGTTTACCATGTATAAGTTTAGGAGTATGTTTACTAATGCAGAAATTTCAGGACCTGCTTTAAGCAGTAAATTTGACCCAAGAATAACACCTTTTGGTAGGTTCATGCGAAAAGTGAGACTTGATGAAATTCCCCAATTTTACAATGTACTAATCGGGAATATGAGTTTGGTAGGGCCTAGACCTGAACGTCAATTTTTTATAAATAAAATAATTGAAACTGCTCCTCACTACAAACACTTACAAAAGGTAAAACCCGGAATTACTAGTTGGGGACAAGTAAAATATGGTTATGCCGAGAATGTGAATGAGATGATAGAAAGACTAAGATATGATTTACTTTACATAGAAAACATGTCATTACTTGTTGATTTTAAAATAATGATTTATACGATTTTAATTGTTGTGCAAGGTAGAGGCAAGTAGAAATATGTAACCTATTAAAAGTTGTAACGTAAATATTGTAACTAATATGAAATCAAATGAAACAACTTAATAGTAATTGGATTACCGAAAACAGAATAGATTTTGAGTATAAAAAATATTTGCTTTTAGCCTATTTACAAGAAGTTGAAAAGTATTTTTTGGAAAATAAATTATACCCAACTTTATCAGAAATTTTATCACATTATGAAAGTTTAAAGAGAATTAAGGAAAGTAAAACTAGCTTCATCTCTCAATTACCTAAATTGCTTACTAGTATTGATTTTAAAAGTCATCAATTAAATTACAAAAATGAATTAGAAAGCGATTCTATTTTAGAAGAAATTGAATTAATAATCGACTACTCCATACCCAAATTTTACCAATATTTAGAGCAAGGAAAAAATATTTTCGACTTTGTAGAAAAGGAGATAAATATTGAGCCAATAGGCGTTGTTCCATTAGCTACGAAGTTTGGATATTTATTAATAAGAGATGGTTCTAAAGCAGAAACCAAAGTTTACGAATATCATCTAAGTGTAATAGAACAACCTCAAGAAAAGTTAAACACGCTTAAAACAAATTATATTAAAAGCTATAGCTCATCAATAACAAACACTTTTAATTATATAAAATCCGACATGTTGCGTGAGTATAAGGTATTCTCAAATCCTGCCGTATTCGCTATTGAAACTGATTCTTATTTTCCTTACGACGAAACGTTATTGCCTATTGCAAAGAGATTATTCCTGAGGAAATTTAATTCTTAAAAAGCATATTTTTAAAGTTAAAAGATTATTATTTGAAAAAATACATGAAGGTTTTTTTGTTAGGTTTGTCAGATTAATACAATGAAAATTATTATGAAAACATTCTTAAGAAACGCAATTGTTTTTTGTGCTTTATTCATACTATCATGTAAGAATAAATCGGAAAATAAATCAAACTCAACCGATACTACCATAACTCAATATTCACTTAATAATGGAGTAATTGATGGAATGCAAAGTGAAAAGTATGAAAATGGAAATAAAAAGTTTGAAGGCTTAATGAAAAATGGCAAGCGTGAAGGCGAATGGTTTATGTATTTTGAGAATGGCGCCATCTGGAGCAGATGTAATTACGTCGAAGATAAGAAACAAGGAAAAAGTCTAGTTTACTTACCTAATGGCAATAAAGCATATGAAGGTTTGTATGAAGATGATAAACCTATTGGTGAATGGATTTACTATAATGAAGATGGCTCGGTACTAAAAAAGGTTACTCAAAAATAGATAGATAAAAAGAAATTCAACAGCCTTGAAAATACAACTTTAGTGTTACTTAAAGTGATTTAATTTCATTTACTTTCGTTACTAAAATAGAAACGAATGAAAAAAATTTACTTCATACCTATATTTTTAATATCCATAACTTTTTCATTTGCACAATCCCCAACATTTGCTTGGAACATTGGTATTGGCGGTAATGGCACTGATAAGCCCCAAGATTTTGTAATTGATAATAATGGAAATATAATCATAACTGGATTCTTCAGTCAAACTGTTGATTTTAACCCTGACACTTCAATTAATAATTTGGTATCTAGCGGGGGGACTGATATTTTTATTGCAAAATATTCTGCTAGTGGTTTATTTTTATGGGCAAAGAAAATGGGCGGCCCTCAAAATGATGAACCCAAAGAGCTTAAATTAGATGCCAGCGGAAATATTTATGTAACAGGCATTTATTACGCAACAGCAAATTTTGGTACTACTGGTAATCCTGTAAATCTAATATCAAATGGTTCGGCAGATATGTTTATTGCCAAATATGATTCTAATGGAAATAATATTTGGGCAAATGGATTTGGAGGGCAAATGTCAGATGCTTCAAACTCCTTAGCTATTGACGAACTTGGCAACACCTATACCTGTGGTAATTTTTATGGAATTGTAGATTTTAACTCTAGCGCTACAGCAACTGATACTCTAAGTGGTGCAGGAGGGGCAGATGTTTTTATAGTTAAGTATAATAGCTCAGGAAACTTCATGTGGGCAAAAAGAATCGGCTCAAATCAAACGGATAATGGAGTTAATATTGATTACAATAATGGATTTATTTATTTTACCGGAACATTTGGCGGAACTGTTGATTTTAATGCAGGAGCAGGAGTAAATAATTTGGTAATTAATGGTTTTGTTACGGATGTTTTCGTCGCTAAGTATGATACCGCTGGCAGTTATGTTTGGGCAAAATCATTTGGTAGTAATATTCAAGATTATGTTTATGGAATTAAAGCTGATGCTTCTGGTTCAATTTTTTTAACAGGTTCTTTTTCTGACACATTAGATATTGACCCAAGTGGTTCAATATTTAACCTAGTGCCAACTGCTTCAAGCACACCTTCAAATACTAATGATATTTATTTTGCAAAATTTAATGGTGTTGGTTCTTTGGTTTGGGCAAAAAGTATAGGAGGCTCAAGAAGTGACAACCCTAATTATATAGACCTCGATGCTAACGGAAATGTTTATTTAACTGGACGTTTTCAGGGTTCTGATGCTGATTTTAATCCTGCTACAAACGATACCTCTTACCTTGTTTCGTCAAGTATAAATACCGATGACATTTTTATATCAAAGTATAATAATTTAGGAGAATATGTGTGGGCATATTCATTAGGCGGCGCACAACATGATATTGGTCAGGTAATAAAGGTTGACAATTTTGGAAGTGTTTATTTTACAGGTTCATTAGTAAGCACAAATGTTGATTTTGATTTCGGAATTGGAACAAGTTTATATTCAAGTGCAGGCAGCGAAGATGTTTTCATAGCCAAGTATAATCAGTGTAATTTAAATAATAATGTCACATTAAGTGGAGCAACGTTAAATTGTGCTACAAATAATGGGGCAACTTATCAATGGGTTAATTGTAATGGCTTTACAAATATTAATGGTGCAACTTCTCAAACATACACAGCAACACAATCTGGTGATTATGCAGTTATAATTTCAGCTGGTGGATGCATAGACACGTCCTCGTGTATTACCATTAATGTTTGCGACTTGTTAAATCTTTCAACTACAGTTAATAATAATGTTATTTCTTCAAATGCTTCTGGAGTAAATTATCAGTGGTTCGATTGTAATGCCAATTCAATTATTTCAGGAGCAATATTCCAAAGTTACACACCTAATGTAAATGGAAGTTATTCTGTAATTATAAATCAAAACAATTGCACTGACACAAGCAATTGTGCAATTATAAATACAATTGGTATTAATGATTTAAATGACTTATTTGAGTTAACTATCTTTCCTAATCCTAGCAGTGATTTCATAAACATAAAATACAACAATCTAAAAGTTAAATTCGATATTGATATTATTGATTTATTAGGAAAATCGGTTTCTAAATTGGAAGCAAATTTTAATTCTAGTAAATTAAATAAAACCTATGATATTAAATTTTTAAATCCGGGAATTTACTTCTTAAGACTAATAATTGACAATAAAACAATTATAAAAAAGTTCGTAAAAAATTAATAATTTAAATAAATAAAATAATGAGAAAAATTTACATTCTATTTTTTGTTGCATTCGTATTAATAAACGTCAAAGCACAAACGTTACCAAATTTTGACTGGAATGTTGGCATTGGAGGTACTGGTAATGATGAGGTTTATGACCTTGCAGTTGATAACAATGGAAATACAATTGCAGTAGGTAAGTTCGGTGGTACAGTAAATTTTGACCCATCTGGAAGTGCAAGTGCTACATCTACTGGTATTAGCGATATTTTTGTTGCTAAATATTCTGCAACTGGTGCATTGGTTTGGGTAAAAACTATGGGTGGGCCAACGCAAGATAAGGCTAATGCTGTAAAGGTTGATGCTAATGGGAATGTTTATGTTATTGGTGACTTTACGGATTCAATCGATTATAACCCTGGAGCACCAGGACAACATACTTTTATTGGCCAATCTGGTTTAACTGATATTATTTTATTTAAATATAATGCTGCAGGAGTATTACAATGGGCTAATCAATTAGGCGGCCCGTCAATAGATTATTCAAATGATTTAGGGATTGATTCGAATAACAATTTATTTGCGACAGGTTATTTTTATGGCACTGCCGACTATGACCCAACTGTAGGTGTAACTTCATTTACTACCCTTGGACAAGCAGATGTATTCTTGGCGAAGTATGATAGTAATGGAGGTTTTATTTGGGCAAAACAAATTGGCGCACCAGGCTTTCAAAATTCAAGTAATTTAACAATCGATAATAGTAATAATATAATTCTATCTGGTGCTTTTAATGACTCTCCAGACTTTGATCCAGGACCAGGTATAGATAGTGTTGCAAATACAACTCAATTTGGCAATGTTGTATATTTTGCAAAATATGACAATAATGGTAACTACTTGTGGGCAAAAGGTATTCAAGGAAACGGTTTCAAATCTATAGGTGATGTAACTACTGATAACTCAGGAAACTTATATATCACAGGTAATTTTGCTGATGTTACCGATTTTGATCCTGATACATCAGCAACTGGTGTATTTAATATTCCGGCTCCTACCGGCAATCGCCTAATCTACTTTGGTAAATATAGCTCAACAGGTGCATTAATTTGGGTGAAAAACATTGAACATCCTAATCTTGGTGGTCAAGACCTAGGTACTGGAATAGCCTTAGATGCACAAAGTAATATTTACTTAATTGGACAGTTTTGGGGACAAGGTTGCGATTTTGACCCTTCTTCTGCCGTTAACCCTACAGCTATTTTAGGCTCAAATGCAAGTAATAATTATGATGGTTACATTGCAAAATATACCAATTCTGGCAATTATATTTGGGCTAAAAGTTTTGGTGATGCAGGCGATGATAGAAGCAATATTATTCTATTTGATGCAAGTAATTCCATGTACATAGGTGCTACAGTTGCTGGTAATGCTTCACCTTCAATTGACATGGATATTACTTCAGGAACATCTTTTTATACAGTAGCTGGTAGTAATGATTTTACAATTACAAAATATAGCAATTGTTTTGTAAATCCTGCTGTTGTATTAAATGGCACAACACTTTCTGCATTTCAGAATGGAGCCGCTTACCAATGGTTAAATTGTACGGTTGGCTATTTACCTATTTCAGGAGCAACCTCACAATCATTTACCCCAAATACAAGTGGAACATATGCTTGTCAAATTAGTTTAACGGGTTGCTCAGACACTACAATTTGTACTTATGTAAATACGTGTAATGTAAATACAAACAGTACATTAAGCGGCACTACAATTACTGCAGTAGCTCAAACTGGAGCTACTTATCAATGGGTAAATTGCGGCATAGGCTATGCACCAATACCTGGCGCTACTTCTACAACTTTTACAGCAAACGCATCAGGTACATACGCTGCTATAATAACCTTAGGCAATTGCAGCGATACCACATCTTGCGAAACAATTAATATTTGTAATATAAATACTAATGTTACAGTAAATAATCTTACCCTTACTGTTGCTGCAACAACTGGAGCTAGCTATCAATGGTTGAACTGTAATAATAATTATTCTGCAATAGCAGGTCAAACGGCTCAAACATTTACAGGTGTTTTTGGAGGTAATTATGCTGTGGCAATTTCTTTGAATGGGTGCGTTGATACTACAATTTGTTATTCTATTAATGCTTGTGGTGTTAATAAAAATGTAGCTATTAATGGTGTTACAATTTCTTCACTTGAATCAGCAGCTACGGTTACATACAAATGGCTAAAATGTAATACAAACGGAACATTCACTGCAATATCAGGCGCTACTTCACAATCTTATACTGCAACAGCTAATGGTAGTTATGCAGTTGCAGTAACATTAAATAATTGTACAGATACTTCTGATTGTGTTTTGATTAATAATGTTAGCGTTTATGAATATCAGAATTCTAATGATGTTAAGTTATATCCTAATCCAGCAGCTAATTTTATTATTATGGAATTAGAAAGTGAACTTATGTTTGATTTAGTGAATATTTATAATTTGACTGGTCAAGAGGTATTAGTGCAAAACATTCAGTCGAAAAAATTAGTAAATATTAATACTGAATCATTGTCAAAAGGTATTTATACCGTTAAGCTTGTTGATACTTCAAAAGGAAGAACTATTGTAAAACGATTTGTAAAACAATAGTAAATAGCTGAACATTAGCTTTTGGAATTAATTTGTTTCTATAGCTAATAAAAATATACTATTCATCAGCGTGTTATTCAGCAAATTAATGTTACACTAACAATCCATTTAAGTAATAAAATTATAAAACAAACCGTCAAAGTTGGCGGTTTGTTTGCTTTTTGTTATTATTACACTTTGGTGTGTTATAGTATTGTTAAGATATTCTAATGGATAGTGTAGCATTATTATTTCTATACCTTCGAACTAATATTATAAAAGAAATATAATTTAAGATATAAGAGTAATGAAAACTTGGAGTAAAACAAAGATTGTTGCAACAATGGGACCTGCATGTGCTAGTGTTGAAATTTTAGAAAGTATGATTGACGCAGGATTAGATGTAGCGAGGATTAATTCATCTCATGGTAAATATGAGGACCATCAAAAAATAATAGACATCATTCGAAAAATAAATGTTTATAAAAAAACCAATGTTGCAATTTTAGTTGACCTTCAAGGGCCTAAACTCAGAATAGGTAATGTTGAAAATAATAGTGTTGAACTTATTAATGATAAGGAAATAATTATAACAACAAACGAGTGCATTGGCACTGCCGAAAAGGTTTATATCACTTATCCTGAATTTCCTAAAGATGTTGCAATTAATGATTTTGTTCTGATTGATGATGGGAAATTGAAATTACGTGTAACTGAAACAAATAAAAAAGATGAAGTAAAGGCAATTATAGTGAATGGTGGATTTCTTTCATCAAAGAAAGGAGTGAACCTACCCAACACAAAAATTTCATTGCCTTCGCTTACGAAAAAAGATTTGGCTGATTTAGATTTTGCCCTACAAAACGATGCAGAGTGGATTGGACTTTCTTTTGTTAGAACTGTTACAGATGTTGTGGATTTAAAAGAACGAATTAAGAATGCAAAAAAGACGTCGCGAGTAGTTGCTAAAATTGAGAAGCCAGAGGCGATTGATGAGATTGATAACATTATTGATATGACTGATGCTGTTATGGTTGCCCGTGGAGACCTTGGTGTTGAAATGCCAATGGAGCAAGTGCCACTATTACAAAAAATGATTGTTCAAAAATGTATTGCAGCGTCTAAACCTGTAATTATTGCTACTCAAATGATGGAAAGTATGATTACAAATTATACACCAACTAGGGCAGAGGTAAATGACGTAGCAAATGCAGTGATGGATGGTGCAGACGCTGTTATGTTAAGCGGTGAAACTTCTGTTGGAAAATTTCCAGTACAAGTAATTGAACACATGCACAGTATAATAAAAGCTGTCGAGGCAAAAGGAAATATTTATTTTAAGGAACACCAACCAACAATAAAAAATCATACGTTTATTTCTGATTCTATTTGTTATAATGCTTGTGTAATGGCAAGGCAAGTGCAAGCAAAAGCTTTAGTAACTATGACAAATAGCGGTTATACTGGATTTAAATTAAGTAGCCATCGACCACATGCTAATATTTTTGTATTTACTGATAATCCGGCGTTATTAAATACACTTAGTTTGGTATGGGGGGTTAGAGGTTTTTATTATAATAGATATGATAGTACAGACCAGACTATTCAGGATATAAAAGAATTTTTAAAAGTTAATGGATTCGTAAATGTCGATGATTTAATAATAAATATTGCCAGTATGCCAATGCAAGACAAAGGCAGAGCCAATATGCTTAAATTAAGTTATATTTCATAAACAATATAATCCATTAAAAAAACCTAAACCTAAAAAGGTTTAGGTTTTTTTATTTCCTTATCATTGTAAATATAAATTTTATCATCCATGTTACTTCAAGATAGCTTGTCAATAAGCATTTCAGAATCATTACAAAAAATATTCGATTTAGATATTAATCCGAGCACTGTCCTATTTCAAAAAACAAAAAAAGAGTTTATTGGTGATATTACTTTAGTTGTTTTTCCTTACTCCAAAGCATCTAAAAAAAATCCAGTTGAAACTGCTGGTTTAATAGGCGAATATTTGAAATTAAATTCTGATTTAGTTTACAACTATAATGTTGTACAAGGTTTCCTAAATTTAGAAATTGACACTAAATACTGGTTAGCGTTTTTTAACTCCGAAAAATCTAATCTCGATTTCGGAATTAAGGTAAAAGAAAAAAATTCTCCAACAGTTGTAGTAGAATACTCGTCGCCAAACACTAATAAACCTCTGCATCTTGGCCATGTCCGTAATAATTTACTTGGCTATAGTGTGGCGCAAATTTTAAAAGCAAATGGGTATAATGTTAAAAAAGTAAACATAGTAAATGACCGTGGTGTGCATATCTGTAAAAGTATGTATGCATATCAAATTCAAGGAAATGGTGAAACTCCAGAAAGTTCTAACAAAAAAGGAGACCATTTAGTTGGTGATTATTATGTTGCCTTTGATAAAATTTTTAAAGCCGAAGTAGAGGGTCTTATTCATCAAGGTAAAACTAAGGAAGAGGCTGAGAAACAAGCTCCATCGATGCTAGCGGTGCAACAAATGTTGCAAAAGTGGGAAAGTGGAGATTCAGAAACAATTGCTCTTTGGATGAAAATGAATGCTTGGGTATACCAAGGATTTGATGTTACGTATAGGAGAATGGGTGTTGACTTTGATAAGATTTATTATGAATCAAATACATATTTATTAGGCAAAGATTTGGTACAGTTTGGCTTAGAAAGTGGTGTGTTATTTAAAAAGGATGACGGCAGTGTTTGGATTGATTTAACAGATGACGGATTAGACCAAAAAGTTGTGCAGCGTGGCGATGGCACCTCATTGTATATTACTCAAGATTTAGGAACAGCAACCTTACGTCATAACGATTTTAATTTTTCTAAAATGGTTTATGTAGTAGGTAACGAACAAGACTATCACTTTAAAGTATTGTTTTTAATTCTTAAAAAATTGGGATTTGAATGGGCAAATGAAATGTTTCATCTTTCTTATGGCATGGTTGAATTGCCTGAAGGCAAAATGAAATCACGAGAAGGTACTGTTGTTGATGCAGATGATTTGATGGATGAAATGATTAGAACTGCAAAAGAAACTACAGAAAACCTAGGTAAAACGGAAGGTTTATCGAATGAAGAAGCCGCAGAATTGTTTGAAACCATTGGAATGGGGGCATTAAAATATTTTATTTTAAAAGTTGATCCCAAAAAGAAAATGATGTTCGACCCAAAGGAATCTATTGATTTTCAAGGAAACACAGCACCATTTATTCAGTATACATATGCTCGAATTAAATCAATATTAAGAAAAGCAAATGAGTTTAATAATGCATCAACAAATATTGATTTAAATGAAAAAGAAAAAGGATTAATAAAATTATTGCATGAGTTTCCTCAAGTATTAATTGATGCAGGAAAAGAATATAGCCCAGCATTAGTTGCAAATTATGTGTATGAATTAGCCAAAGAATACAATGGCTTTTATCATGACCATAATATTTTAAAAGAAGAAAAAGAAGAAATTAAAAATTTCAGACTTCAACTTTCAAGTTTCACAGCAACTACAATTAAAAATTGCATGGGTCTACTTGGAATTTCTGTACCTGAAAGAATGTAAAAATGAAAATGGACTTTTATACTTTTCTAGAAAAACTAAAGTTTCAGCTACAAGAACCATTGCCTGGCGAAGATTCGCAATTGCTTATGGCGCCTAGCATCAGAAGTAAAATGAGTGCTTATGATTTTGAAAAATTGAACCCTAAAATAAGTGCAGTGTTAGCTTTAATATATCCAAACGAAAAGTTAGAACCTACCATGGTTTTAACCTTAAGACAAAGCTACAAAGGTGTACATAGTGCTCAAATTAGTTTTGCTGGAGGAAAGAAGGACGATTCAGATGAGAATTTAAAAGCTACAGCCTTACGCGAAACAAAAGAAGAGATTGGAATTGACGGGCAACACATTAATGTTTTGACTGAACTAAGTAATTTATACATACCGCCAAGTAATTTTTTAGTATACCCATTTCTTGCTTATTGTAACGAAACGCCAAATTTTATTATTGATAAATCTGAAGTTGCCGAAATTATTGAATTCAACGCTTTTCATATTACCAATGAAAGTATAAAGAATAAAATGATAATTGAAAAACATCCAAGTGGCTCAAATGTTATGGCACCCTATTATTTAATAAACAACCATAAGGTATGGGGAGCAACTGCAATTATATTAAGTGAACTTGAAGCCATTTTTAAAAAACTTTGATGAAGAAAAAATTAATTCTATTTTTTATTTTACTGACATTTAGGAACGAATCTTTTTCTAATTGTGGCTTTTATAAGTTAAGCATTCAAGATTTAGTTAAGTATTCTAGCAACATTCTTGAAGGAAAAATTATTGCTAAAGATTATTTTTACAATTCCGATAAATCTTTTATCCATACCAAATATACAATTTTAGTTTCAAAATCATTTAAAGGAAAAACTACTGATACTGTTGTATTTATTGCCGAAGGAGGGGAATTGGATAATCTGAAAATTAAATCAAGTGCAGAAGATGAATTGTTTTTGAATGAGATGGGGACTTTTTTTTTATCGAAGAATATTGATAATGTTTTTGAACTTTCAGCGGCTAATCAATCTATTTTCAAATACGATTTAATTACCAATTCAATTTCTAACTCTTTTCTTAAATTTAGTGCAATTGGCGAAAACGCTTTTGTAAAATTACTAGAACAAAATATTGGACAATCATTTGTACAATTTAATAATTTTACTGTTATCAATTGTAGTAAAAATAAGCAGTTACACACTAATCCATTCATTACAAATTTATCTCCTTTAACAATAACCGCTGGAACCGAAAGTAGTTTAGCAATATCAGGCTCTGGTTTTGGTATTCAAAGCACAGGTTTAGTTTATTTTGCTAACGCAGATGATGGTGGCGCAACATTTATTTCTGTTTTAGGTTCTAATATTCTTAGTTGGTCTGACTCTAAAATTATAGTTCGTGTTCCATCAAAAGCAGGAACAGGAAAGGTATGGGTAAAGCAAAATAATTTTACATCCATTAGCACTCAAACACTAAAAGTTGATTATGCTCGTAGCTCGGTTGAATCATCAAATGGTTTATTTCAGTTTAAAACCAATTTGGTAAACCAAAGTCAAACAGGAGGTTATTTAATAAGTTTAAATGATAAGTTCGAAGCTAATACAGCAGCAAAAATTGCATATGAAAAAGCGCTATCAAATTGGAGGTGTAGCTCATTAGTTAACTTTACTTTAACTAACCCAACTGCTCTTGATATAAAGGCTTCCGATAACACTAACATTGTGCGATTTGCAAAAGCAGGAGAGTTAAAGCCAGGTATTTTAGGAATTACCTATAGTTATTTTGTTTCATGCACCGATGCATATTGGTATGTAAAAGAATTTGATATGGTTTTTTTAGATACTGCTTTATGGAACCTCGATTCAAATGTTACTACAAATGATCAATTCGATTTTTTATCGGTAGCTACACATGAACTAGGACATGCTGCTCAGTTAGGACATGTGATAGACAATTCTAACTTAATGCATTACTCAATAAATAAAGGTGATGAAAAAAGAATAATTGATATCAATAGTATTAATTGTACGAATGAAATTATTAGTGATGCTCAAAAAACTCAAATTTGCGGCCCTAATCCTTTCCAACTATTAAACACAGAAGTTTGTGAAGACTTAAGATTTACATATTATGCTCTAAAAAAACCAATTCTATTGCCTAATCCAGTCAAGGATTTACTTAATATAGAATTCTTTATTCCGCAAAGTGAAAAGGGTATAATTCAAATATACAATTCCATTGGTCAACTTATTGCTGAGCCAATTAATGGTTTATTACAACAAGGAAAAAATACTGTTCAACTCGACATACTAAATTCAAATTATGGTAATGGATTGTTTTTTGTAAAATTTATTGCAATGAATAAATCATTCGTTAGTAAACTTATTATCGACAAATAGGTTATTAGTTGTGATTATTGATGTAATAATTTTCAAGCAGATTTTAATCATAAATTATTAGATATATATTCGCACAAAATACAAGTAAATCATGATAATTCGTCCAAGGAGATTGCGGGTAAACGCAATCATAAGAGATACAATTGCAGAAACGAAATTGAATAAATCAATGTTTGTTTACCCTTATTTTGTAATGCATGGTAGTGGAATAAAACAACCAATAAATGCTATGCCTGGCATAAATCAATTTAGTGTTGATATGCTTTTAAATGACATCGAAGAATTATTAAAGCTTGGTATAAATAAAGTATTGCTGTTTGGTGTCGGCGAAACAAAAGATGAGAAAGGACTTTCGTCTTGTAGTCATAATTCAATTGTACCAACTGCTGTTAAGGCATTAAAAGAAAAGTTCGGAAGTGATATTTATGTTATTACTGATATTTGTTTGTGTGCCTATACAACTCACGGACATTGCGGCGTATTAGAAAATAATTATGTACAGAATGATGAAACATTGCACATACTGGCAAATATGGCATTGACTCATGCAAAGGCAGGAGCTGATATGGTAGCTCCTTCGGATATGATGGACGGCAGGGTAGGGGCTATTAGAAATATTTTAGATGGTAACGAATTGTTTGAAACAGCAATAATGAGTTATTCTGTAAAATATGCATCTGCTTATTACGGCCCTTTCCGAGAAGCCGCAGATTCTTCACCTCAAAGTGGTGATAGAAAGCAGTATCAAATGGATTATAGAAATAGCAATGAAGCATTACGCGAAGCAAGCTTTGATGAACAAGAAGGTGCTGATGTTGTTATGGTTAAACCTGCATTAGCTTATTTAGATATTATAAATAGGGTGAAACAAAATACTAATCTACCTGTAGCTTGCTATAATGTTAGTGGAGAATATTCGATGGTAAAAGCTGCTACTATGGCCGGTTTTGTTGATGAGCAAAAAATTGTGATGGAAAATATGTATGCATTTGCACGTGCAGGTGCCTCAATTATTATTACCTATCACTGTAAAGAAATATTAGAGAAGGGCTGGATGAATTAATACAATTTAAGAATTGCCAAAGACTAATTATTAAGCAGTTACAATTACTAATAAATGACAAACGACTAACAATTGAAAACTACCGTACTACTTGTAAATCTTGGCACTCCAGATAGTGCATCAACTAAAGATGTTAGAAAATACCTAACTCAATTTTTAAACGACGAACGTGTAATTGATATAAATCCTATTGGAAGATTTATTTTGGTAAATGGAATTATCATTCCGTTTCGTGCTCCTAAGTCTGCAAAACTTTATAGTCATATTTTTAATGAAAGAGGTTCGCCATTGCTTTATCATGGTTTAGATTTGCAAAAGAAACTACAATCATTGCTAGGTGATAATTATATTGTTGAATTTGGTATGCGTTATCAAAATCCTCCAGTAGAAGATGCCCTTAGGAGAATACAAAATAACGGAACTCACAAATTAATTGTTGTGCCACTATATCCGCAATACGCTTCAAGTAGCACTGGTAGTACCTTGCAAAAAATTTACGAAGTAATAAATACTTGGCAAACAATGCCTAGCGTTAAAGCCATTCATCAATTTTATGATGATGAAGGATTTTTAAATGCGGTGGTTGAGAATGGTAACAAATTCAATGTAAATGAATTTGACCATGTAGTTTTTAGTTTTCATGGTTTACCTGAAAGGCAAATTAGAAAGGGTGATTGTTATGACCATTGTTTAAAAGATAATTGCTGCGCTTCTATTTCAGAAAAAAATTATAGTTGTTATCGCGCAGCTTGTTTTGAAACTGCAAGGAATATTGCAAGGCGAATGAATATTGAAGAAAAAAAATATACAATTAGTTTTCAATCTAGATTAGGTAGCACGCCATGGATAAAGCCATATTCTGATTTAGTAATAATTGACCTTGCAAAAAAAGGGATTAAGAAAATACTTTGTTTTTCACCCGCTTTTGTTGCTGATTGTTTGGAAACCTTGCATGAAATAGGTTCAGAATACCAGGAACTTTTTGAAGAACATGGTGGCGAAAAAATACAATTAGTTCCTAGCTTAAATAGCAATGATACTTGGGTTGAGGCCTTGAAAAATATTATTCTAAAAAACGAAAATTAATTAATATTCTTAATCATTAACCCATCATGCCATTATCGGCAAAGCTATAGTATGCTTTATCTGTAACAATAATATGGTCAATAATTGCAAT
>JBEIDK010000054.1:0-18765 GCA_040383485.1 Flavobacteriales bacterium | reverse complement strand
TCAGACCATTTTGTAGATGAAGGAATATGTTTTGCATCTTTCAATTTAGATGTTCCAATCGTATCCGATAATTGTGGAGTTTTTTTCAATTACTAACAGTGCCCCTCCAATGTATAATATTTATAACAGAACTGTTGTTTGAACAGTAACCGATGTTAATGGAAATTCAAAAACTTATTCTCAAATAGTATACGTTTTAGATAATCAGCTTCCAACAATTGCGTGTCCAACTGATATAACTTTATTAAGTGACCAATGTATATGTGTAGAACAACAAGTGCAGGTTAAAACACTTATTCAATTCTTTTAACCCAGATTACGCGTTAGGGGTTCGTAGTGAAGCGCCAAAGCCCAATAAAATATGAACTTTTACGAATAAATCATATATAATATATGATGCATGAGAAAAAGTTGTTTACTTCATATTTTGAAGGGGTTTTGCGTTGTAATAGAATTTCTAATGCGTAATGTGGGTTTAAGCCAAGCAAGTTCGTTTTTATGCAATTCTCAATATAAGCTAAGTGCTTGTCATCAAATTTGTGGGGGCTTTTCAAATCGTATTGCAAGCAATAATAATAGTGAAGAATTGCCTTATGAAAACGAAGTTGTAATAGACGCAATTATTCTAGACTTAGAATTTATTGTTCACCCTAATCCTTCTGCGAATGAATATAATTTTACATTTAGTTCAGGTACAGATGAATTAAGTTTTGAACAATTGTTTAATACGGAAGACAAGGAAGTTTACCATCAAGATAATTTAGCTCCAAATGAGAGAATAACTTTTGGTAGCGATTTTGCATAAGGTATTTATCAAGTAAAAATTACTCCGGTTAGCATTTCTAAAACTTCTAGAAAAAACTAATAATTAGAATCACTCTTTTTTGTATAAATAATAATTTAGTGCTTTGTAAGAAGCCAGTGTAAAAAACACTTAAAAAAAATTGTTCTCAAGGTTTTTTTATACCTTTTTATTACCAAAAACGTGTGACTTTCTAGGTGTACAATTGACAAAACCCATTTATTATAATGGTTCTAGAACATTAAATAAATCAGTCTTTTTCAATCGAAAAACATAATTATTATTATACTTTTGCCACACTTTTAAATTAATAAAATATGGCAGTTTTAGAAAAAAATGAATATGAAGTAAATCTTCATAACTGGGTTGAACTTGAAAAAAGCGCAGTTGAACTGATTCATGAAGTTGGCTCATTATGGTTTGACAAATCAATAGAGTTGGTATTGTTTAGAAATCAATTGGTTGATAGAAGTGCAAGTGAAATAATGAACTTACACAACTATGCAATGAATGTGGTTAACCAGCCTATCAATGTTAATGATACCTTAGCGATTGCAAGAGAAATTAATGCATTAGCAAATTTAACTCCTTCAAAAATTGATATTGGTAAGTTATCTGGCGAATGGCTTACTGTGAAAGATTCTGGAATAACAGTGCAAGAATTTGTAAGTAAACAACTAAATGGTTTGCTTGGCAATACTCAGCATATTACACCAAAAGATGTAATTCTTTATGGGTTTGGACGTATTGGACGTATTGCAGCGCGTGAGTTAATTTCTCAAGCCGGTAAAGGAGAGCAATTACGTTTAAGAGCCATTGTAACTCGTAGTAATAGTGACCAAGATATTGAAAAACGTGCTGACCTTTTAAGAAGCGACTCAGTGCATGGTCCATTTCCTGGCCCTGTAATTGTAGATTATGAGAAAAAAGCAATTATAGCAAATGGTCATACAATTCTGATGCTTGCTGCTAAGAATCCTTGGGATTTGGATTATACTTCATTTGATATCAATGATGCATTATTGATTGACAATACTGGTATTGCCCGTAATCGTGAAGATTTAGAACAACATAAAAAGGCAAAAGGTGTTTCAAAGGTATTACTTACCGCTCCTGCTAGCGGAGATGTCCCAAATATTGTTTTTGGTGTAAATAGTGCTATTGATGATAATGAAACTATTTTTTCAGCAGCATCTTGCACAACGAATGCAATTGTGCCAGTATTAAAGGTTATTTCAGATAATTATACCATTGAAAGAGGACATATTGAAACTGTTCATTCATATACAAATGACCAAAATTTACTAGATAATTATCATCCTAAATTCCGAAGAGGTAGAAGTGCCGCAGTAAATTTGGTAATTACTGAAACCGGTGCTGATAAGGCAGTAAGTAAAGTGTTGCCATTTTTAGCCGGAAAGCTCACTGGAAATGCTGTTCGTGTTCCAACCCCTAACGTATCTTTAGCAATTATGAACTTAACAGTTACTAAAGAAACTAATATTAAAGAAGTAAATGAAATAATGCGCAATGCAGCACTAAACGGCGACTTGGTGGAACAAATTCAATACTCATTCAGTAATGAATTAGTTAGCAGCGATTGTGTTGGCAACCCTTGTCCTTCTATTTTTGATAGTCCAGCAACTATTGTTTCAAAAGATGGTAGGAATATGGTACTCTATGTTTGGTATGATAATGAATATGGATATACAAGACAAGTAATTAGATTGGCTAAGCAAATCTCAAATGTTGTTCGTCAACGATACTATTGATTTAAAAATAGCGACTGTTGAGTTAATATCTCATTAAACTTTGACATTAACTTTTAAACGTTCATTATATATTAAAAAAAATATGAATGAACGTTTAATTTTTCAAGTCGAATTTCACCTTTGTTTTGTAAGAAAGTCAGCCATTAAAATAGTTTAACTTGCACAGCTACTCCCGACTCAATTTTAAATTCGCGAGTAATTGTGTAAATACTTTCCTTGGAATTTTTTGGTCTAAAAACTACTGTATAAGCTCCGGGTTGCAACGTTAATGTTTCTTTGTAGCTATTCTCATTAATGTTATAAATGAGTTTCAGTTTATTTTTTTCATTTAAAAATAATTGACCATATCCAAGGTTTTGCATAATAATATTTGCAATTCCGGGTTGAGGTATTTGTACGGTTGTTGTTTTACTCTGAGAAACAACTATATCATTTAAAATAATTCCAGGTAACGATAGTACTTCAAGGTCATATTTTCCAACAATTAGTTTTTCTAACTTGTCAGCATCCGATACTAAAAGGGTATTCATTTCTTTATTTTTACGAATGATGTATTTTAAATCTTTATAGTCGTTTGTACCATTTGCTTTTAAATTAAGATATCCTTGTGGGGCGTCAATAGCAATTACAGTATGCTTTCCAGGGGTTAGTTCAATACTATCTTTTGAAACTGGCGGTATTGTATGCACAACCAATTTGTATGTACTTAGTGGGTCAAGAGGCAAAGTATCTGGATTTCCTCTGTTATTCATAGTATGTATATAGTTGTATTTTATTACACCTGTTTTACTATCGTAAAAGGTCATGTTTACGGCGGTTTCTGTAGGTTTAATATATGTATCTAAAAGATTTACTTGCGCTGTAGTTGAGTTTAACGCCTGCGAAATTATTACGCCCATTGCATTTTGAAATGATTTTTCATTTTTTGCATCAAAGAACTTTCCCACACAATCAAAAGTTTTCTTGAAGTTTTCATCTAACCCAACACCAATAACAAAAGGGCGTAAAATAATGTTTCTACTTTGCAAAGCAGCAGATACAGCGCAAGGATCACCATCACACTCTTCAATACCATCAGTAATTAAAATTATTATATTTCTTGCATTCGGATCATTCGGAAAATCGCCTCCACATTGCTCTAACGTGTATGCAATTGGAGTAGTGCCTCTTGGTTGAGCTTGTTTAATTTTTTCTTTTAATGCAGCAATATTTCCTTTATAGAATGGAACCTCCAGCTTAGTGTCCTTACAATTTCTATTAGGCTGTACACTACTTTGGTGACCATACATTCTTAGCGCTACTTCAACCTTATCTAGTCTTGATAAACTATCAACAGCCAAATTTAATACTCTCTTGCTAATATCCATGTTGGTTGAATTTTCCCAACGCTTACTCATGCTTAAACTACAATCAAATACAAATAGGATACGTGTTGTAGGCATCTCCTTTTTATCAAGTTTTTTTTGAGAAAAAACATTTCCTATTTGGATACAAAAAAATAGTATTAAGAATGCTAATTTGTTCACAATTTAATTTTAAGAATCAAAGGAACAAAACCATGCCTAAAATTTTCATTAGTGAAGCAATAAGAAATAAACAAACTAATGTTTGCAAAGAAAGGTATGTGAATATGTCTAAATAAGTTTACCTCGGGTTTTCAAAGTTTTCATCTACCGAATTACCCATATAACTATTACCATTTGTTCTATCTAAATCCATTCTGTTTTTTAATCCGTTTTGGCTTCTTGAGTCAAGTTCCACTCTCCAATTATCATTTCTCGTTTCACCAATTGCATCGCTATGCAACAACCGGTATGCGCCAGTTGCTAATGTTGGATTATAAAAAACAAATTTTCGATTATGAACTTTGTTTATTGTGTAGTATTGCCATATCTCATAAGGGAAATTGGAAGGCTCATTTTCAAAACGTCCTCTTTGGTCTGGAATGCCATATTTTAAATAAACCCTTCCTCTATCAGTTCTATAGCCTTTCATCTGCGAACTTGAAAACATTGCATTACATTCATTTACTAAACTATTATATTTATGAAATTCAAATTCTGGATTCTTTGGATTTCTTTTTTCCCAGAACGAAGTAATATAATTACGCATTTGTAACTCATCCTTATCCTTAGTTAGCCTATCTGCAAATTCACCTTCTTGTTGACTTGAAATTGGTTTGAAAGTTCTTATGTAATAAACCAATGAGTCTTTTGATTTTATTTTCGTTGCAAATGCTGCGTCGCCAGTTTGCAAATAATCACTTTGCTGCGCATTCGCAACATTGAGTGTATCCTTAACAATATTTTTTTGACGTTGAAAGAATGATTTTGTTGAAGCTACTAAAAGGTTGTTTTTGTCACGAGCTTCCACTAAAATATTATAATTACCACTTTTTAAATTTGAAATATTCAACTCTCCTAGAAATGAATTTACCGATTTTGCAGTTTGCTTTGTGTAACCTGAAAATTCTAATAGAGTATTATTGCTATTATAGTCTTGAACAGAATAAGTAACAATAAACTTTTCATTATCACCTAAACTTTTTGAAGCGTTATACACTTCTGAATAAAACAAAATCTTTTCAAATTCATCTGAGTAAAAATTAGATTGAAATGGTGTCATGTCAAAACCACCTTTGGTAATGTTGCTTTGCTTTTCTGACTTAGAAACACTTTCTAATAATTCTAAATCTGCAATTGAAATAGTTTCATTAATTTTTTCAATAATAATTTTAGTTTTAGAGTTAAATTGCTTTGCTGGCAATGATTTATCTGCAACAATAATCTCTAAGTCATATTCTCCTGGAGCCAGCACAAATCTTTGAACATCGGTATAGTCGGGCATAAAAAGAGAGTCGTCAACTTCAGAACTATTCAAAATATATTTTTTTGCTTCAATTATTACATCATTTTGATAAAATATCCATGCTATTTCTGCGCCCGATTGAAATTTGCCATTTGCATTCTTAAAATATTTTGCAGACTTTCCTGAAACAGTTAAATAAGTCTCTAAATAATTACCGTCGGTAGGAGAGTAAAATCTGGCATAATTAAAATAAGTTGTAATTGCTCTGCTCGAAAAGCTAATAAATAAGAAGAAAATAAGCAGGGTAAAAAATTTTGATGTTTTCATGTGAATTAATTTTCAATTTATTATAACATGCAATATTCATTACTATATATTCTTCCAATAGGTAAAGTACAATAATGAATTTTGTATTAATCTTTTTGTTTCGATTGTAAAATTAAAACAATTAATTGTTTTTCAAGCTTTACAATAAATAGAAGTAAGGCTATAATATTTATTAACATTACATAATTATAAAAGGAAATTCGATTTATTTGTCAAATAAAATTTAAAGGAAAAAATGGCAAAAGAAAAAACTGAAAGTGCAGAATCACTAATTAATAAAGAAAAGTTTAAAGCCTTACAGAGTACAATTGAAAAAATTGAAAAATCTTATGGCAAGGGCTCAATCATGAAAATGGGCGATAGTCCTATTGAGGAAGTTGAAATTATTTCAACAGGTTCAATTGGGTTGGACGCTGCATTGGGAATTGGAGGATTTCCAAAAGGCAGAATTATTGAAATTTATGGTCCAGAGTCTTCGGGCAAAACTACATTGGCAATACATGCAATTGCCGAAGCCCAAAAGGCTGGAGGCCTTGCAGCGTTTATTGATGCTGAACATGCATTTGACCGTACCTACGCAGAAAAGTTAGGTGTAGACACGTCAAATTTATTAATCTCACAGCCAGACAATGGTGAACAAGCATTAGAGATAGCCGAAAATTTAATACGTTCAGGTGCTATTGATATTATTGTTATCGATTCGGTAGCTGCACTTACCCCAAAATCTGAAATTGAAGGAGAAATGGGAGATTCAAAAATGGGATTGCAAGCCAGATTAATGTCTCAAGCATTACGTAAGTTAACAGGGACGATAAATAAAACAAATTGCTGCTGCATTTTCATCAATCAATTAAGAGAAAAGATTGGAGTAATGTTCGGAAATCCTGAAACCACAACAGGTGGTAACGCTCTTAAATTTTACGCTTCTGTTCGATTAGATATTCGTCGTAGTAGCCAAATTAAAGATGGAGATGTTGCAACTGGTAATCATGTAAAAGTTAAAGTAATTAAGAATAAAGTTGCGCCACCATTTAGAGTTGCTGAATTTGACATTATGTTTGGTGAAGGAATTAGCAAGGTTGGTGAAATAATTGACATAGGTGTTGAGGCAAACATTATTAAAAAAGCTGGTTCATGGTTTAGTTATGGTGATACTAAATTGGGCCAAGGCCGTGATGGTGTTAAGCAAATTTTGCTTGATAACGTTGAGCTGATGGAAGAATTAGAAGCAAAGGTGAGAGAACATTTGAAAGCAAAAACAGTTTCATCAAATTAATATATAATAATATAATTATAAATGGTTGTTTCTATTTTGAAGCAACCATTTTTATTTTAAAACAAATTATCTCATCACAGAAAATAATTTAAGTTTGTTTTATAATGAGAATAAAAATATATTCAATAGTGTTGTTTATTGGTGTTGTTGTAACAAATGTGGTTCATGCACAAACGAACCTCGATGGAAACCAGCAAAACAATATTGAACAAAATATTGAAAACATAACTGAAAATTCTGCGAATCAAGATATTGATTATACAACCATTCTTGAACAATATAATTTTTATAAAGAGCATCCCATAAATTTAAACAGTAAAGACATAGAGAGCCTTCGGGAACTTAATTTTGTTAGTGATGTACAGCTAAACAGTTTATTAAAGCACATCAATAAAAATGAACCTTTGCTTAATATTTATGAATTGCAAAGCATTGAAAATTGGGATTTGAGTACCATAAAAAAACTTCTTCCGTTTGTATATGTGAGTAGTTACGACGAAATAAATAAACTTTCAATTTCACAAATACTTAAATCTGGCGAAAGCAGTTTAGACCTAAGAACACAGAGGGTATTAGAAAACCAAGTTGGCTTTAACGCTATAAGTGATAGTGTAAGGTCAGCAAGCCCTAATAAATATTATTTAGGTAATCCTTATAAACACTTTCTGCGTTATAGATTTAATAGTAATAACAAAATTCAATTTGGTTTAACGGCCGAAAAGGATGCTGGAGAAGAGTTTTTTAAAGGCAGTCAAAAAAATGGATTTGATTATTATTCAGCATACTTTTTTGCAAAAAATATTGGCAAAGTAAAAGCTTTAGCAATTGGAGACTATAGAGCAGAGTTTGGACAAGGATTAACCTTTTGGACGGATTTAGCCTTTTCAAAATCGGTTGACCTTTTAGTTTACAAACGCAACGCAAAAGGCATTAGGGCATATAATTCATTAAACGAAAATCAATATTTACGTGGTGCAGCAGCCACCATAAGCTTTACTAAGAATATTGATGCATCGATATTCTTTTCAAGAAAGAAACGCGATGCTACTGTTTCAATTGATACATCTGAAGCAGCCACTGATGAAGGCTTTTCGAATTTTTTATTGAGCGGATTGCATAGAACACCCGCTGAAATTGCAAAAAAAAATACAGTTACCGAAACCTTATTTGGCTCAAATGTTCAATATAGAAAAAAAACTTTTACACTTGGTGCAACTGCAGTATCAACAAAGTTTGATGTTAATCAAGCTATACCAAACAATTTGTACAGGGCGTTTGACTTAACCGGAAATCAAAATTATAATGTTGGAATAGATTATAATTTAGTTGTTAGGAATATCAATTTTTTTGGCGAAGGCTCACAATCAGCAAATGGCGGCAGAGCAATCATTAGTGGTGCTTTAGCTTCTCTTGATCCTAGATTAAACTTCTTAGTACTTTATCGTAATTACGAACGTAACTACCAAGGAATTTATGTGCGTGCTATTGGTGAGACAGTTGGTGCCCAAAATGAAAAAGGAATTTTAATGGGCCTGCAATACAAACCTTTGTACAATCTTACCATCTCTGCTTATTATGATAAGTTTATTTTTCCATGGGTAAGGTATAAAATTGATTTGCCAAATATTACTGGTACCGATTTCACGGGATTTATTGATTATGCCGTTACGAAAAAAATAAACTTTAATTTACGATACAGAAGAAGAAATAGACCACAAAATTATACCAATATAACTGAAGGTTTGAATATAGTTGGCAATACTCTACAGGATAATTTTAGGTTTAATGCTGTATACGCAATTAGTTCTGAAATAAGACTTAAAACAAGAATTGACCTTAATTATTTTACCACTGTTGATGGTACAAAGTCAACTGGATATATGTTCTATCAAGACGTTGTTTATAAGAAGTCGAGGTTTCCTGTTACCTTAACTTTACGTTACGCTCTTTTTGATGTGAATAGTTTTAATGCAAGAATATATGCGTTAGAAAGTGATTTGCCTTATGCATATACTTTCATTTCATATAATGGACAAGGCAATAGATTTTATGCGATGATAAATTATGATATTAATAAAAAAATGGAAGTTTGGGTAAGGTATAGTCAAACTTTTTACCTGAATGAAACAAGCTTAAATACAGGTACACCTAATGAAAGTAATGGGCCATTAAGGTCTGAAATTAAATTGCAGTTCAGATATAAATTTTAATTTCATGTTTTTCAGTTTTAATTTTAGAGTAAAATAGCAACATCAATAATTTATGAATAATAAACACGAGGTATTATTTTTATCTATTGATGGAATGACTGACCCATTAGGACAGTCACAAGTACTTCCATATTTATCAGGACTTTCTAAAAATGGTTATTCAATTCATATTATTAGTTGTGAAAAGCCAATTGTATTTGAACAACAAAAAAAAGCAATAGAAAAGATTTGTGAAGAGAATAATATTAATTGGCATCCACTCAATTACTCTAATAGAATTCCTATTATTTCTCCAATTTATAACCTCCTTAAAATAAATGCACTTACCAAGAAAATAGTAACTAAAAACAAAATTGAACTTTTACATTGTCGTAGTTATTTTACTTCATTGATAGGACTGGCTTTTAAAAAAAAGTATGGTATAAAGTTTTTATTTGACATGCGTGGTTTCTATGCCAATGAACGTGTTGATGGAAATTTGTGGAATCAAGATAGGTTTATATTTCGTAAAATTTACAACTATTTTAAACGTAAAGAAATTGAGTTTTGTGAAAATGCTGATTATACCATTAGCTTAACTTTTAATGGTAGAGATGAAATTCATAGCTGGAAAAATGTTAAGGGCAATCCAATACCAATTCAAGTTATTCCTTGCTGTGCTGACTTAGATTTTTTTTCGAGAAATAATGTTGACACCACTATTGCTAATGATTTAAAAATTAAACTTTCTATTCCTGAAAATTCTTTTGTACTTACATATTTAGGCGCAATAGGTACTTGGTATTTAACTGATGAAATGTTGCTTTTTTTTAAGCAATTAAAGTTGGTAAAAACAAATGCAATTTTTTTAATTATAACTGCCGAAGACCCTAAAATAGTTTATGACTCTGCAATTAAAGCAGGAGTAAGTAAGTATGATGTAAGGGTTATGAGAGCAAACAGAAGTGAAGTAGTACAGTTGCTTTCATTTACAGATTTTTCAGTGTTTTTTATAAAACCAGCCTATTCAAAAAAGGCATCTTCACCTACTAAACTAGGCGAATTGCTGAGCATGGGTATTCCGGTTATTTGTAATTCAAATGTTGGTGATGTTGAGTCAATTATTACAAAAAGCGATACAGGAATTGTATTAAGCCAATTTAATGACGCAGCATATAAGCATGCAATAAATAAAATGGATTCTTACTTAGAAGTTGATATTGTTGAACGCTCAAAAACTGTTAATGATTTCTTTAATTTAAAAATTGGTGTTGAAAGATATACTTATGTTTATGACTCTATTTTTGGGATTATAAGAAGTTGATAACTGCTTATGGTAGACTTATGCAAAAGCATACAGATGTTTCAAAATTGCTATTATCATATGGCTAATTAAAATAAATTATAAGATTCAATCTAAAATTAGCAATTACAATTAGTTGCACTAATTAGATATAATTCTATCCAAATCAATTGTAATTAATTTGTTTCTTTTTTTGAAACAGATTAAATTACCAATTAACCTTGGATTATAGTAATTGAATTCTGCTAATTTTGAATTTGTGCTGCTTAACAATAATGTTTTTTGACCTTTACTAATAATAGGGTTATTTTTATAAACAGATTCATTCAAGAATATATTTTCACTATCAATGATTTCTGAAACTTCCATGTTCGGAGTTATTACTTTTAGTATTCCTTCTTTACTTGAAACTACAATTTGTACTGAATCTAATTTTTTAAATACATTTTCATTTGTTTTTTCCGAAACATAAATGGCATCATTATTAACGAAAAACCAATTTTTAATTTCCTTTGATTCATCTAAAATAAATTCCCCAACTATTGCACCTTTCTCAATATCAAACTTTACCAATGTATTGCCAACAATATAGTATAGCCAATTGTTTCTAAGAATTAATACATCAATAAATTGGTTCGTATTTAAATATTTATTGTAAATTTTATTACCACTTCTTTTATCGAATAAAGTAATATTTGCAGTTCCGTAGTTTATTTTTTGATTGTTTTTATAAGCATAACCAGTATTTAATAATAACACATAGTTTTTAAAGAGAATTAATTTAGATGCCCCGCAACTATCAGCTTTTAATTCACTAAACCAATTCATATTCCCGTCTATTTTTACTGAAATTATTTTGTTCGATGCTGCATAATAAATGCAACTATCAGTTTGAGCAATATTTGAAGACAAACCGTGTATAATATTTTCACCACCACCTGGCACTACATAAAAACCTGTTAATAAACCGAGTGCAACTCCGCCAGCAATTGCCGCGGCATTGCTAGCTGCATTCATTTTAGGTTTTGAATACCCACTAACTAATTTGTAATCCCAGCCAAGTCCTGTCTTGAAATTTGCTAAATGTAAACCTGAACTTGCCCAAACAAATAATGAATCATTAATAAATTTAGAATCGTTCCAACCAAAATTATTATCCGAGTTTCTATTCCATTTTAAAACTCCAGTATTAGCATCAAATGCGCTTATATCTCTATTAAAAAATAAATTATATGATTTGTTAAAGTAGAAGTTTTGATCTTCAATATACCATATAAGCTTACCATTTGACTTGTGATAGTAATTTATAAACTTACCATCCGATAAAATTAATGCGTCTTTTGCATCTACCAAATCAAATGCATTGATTTTCTTTTTCCAAACAAATTTATTTGTTCCTAAATCTAAGAGTGCAGCATAACCTTTATTTTTATAGTAATTTTCTTTTGTTTTTCTTATTATCAAAAATAGGTTCTTCATGTTTGAATCTAAACTATAATCAAAAATATCGTAATCAAAATTGTAGAAATTGCCCTTTATAGAATCTATTTTACCCATTTTAAAGCCAACATTTTCATTACTAATTGTAAATGTTGGCTTTATTTCTTGAGCATTGATTTTCAATAAACCAATAAAGAAAATTGAAATTATTTTTAACCGTTTAGTCATAATTTTACTGAAATGACAATAGTATAAAATAGTTTATTCATCTAACCCAACAAAAAAATGCCCCCAATTTATTGGAGGCATTTTTTATTGATTAATTATTAGCGAATAATCGCATCAACTAATTATCACATTAGTTTTTTACTTCTTCAAAATCAACATCAGTTGCTTCTGCACCTTGCGCTTCGCCTTGAGGGTTAGCGTTAGGTTGTGCACCTGCTTCAGGGTTTGCACCTGCTTGTTGAGCTTTGTATAATTCTTCGCTAAAAGCATGCATCAGCTCATTCATCTTCGCCATTGCAGCATCTATTAATGTAATGTCTTTTGCTTCATGTGCAGCTTTTAATTCTACTAGGGCAGCTTCAATTGGTGCTTTTTTATCAGCTGGTATTTTATCTCCGGCTTCTTTTAAAGATTTTTCCGTTTGAAAAATTAATGTGTCGGCACCGTTTATTTTTTCAACTTCTTCTTTTAGTTTTGCATCTGCATCTGCGTTTGCTTCAGCTTCTTTTTTCATACGCTCAATATCAGCATCGCTTAATCCCGATTTTGCTTCAATACGTATGTTGTGTGATTTTCCTGTTCCTTTGTCTTTAGCAGATACATTTAAGATACCATTTGCATCAATATCAAAGGTAACTTCAATTTGTGGTACACCGCGCGGTGCAGAAGGAATTCCATCTAAGTTAAACTCTCCTAACTTACGATTTTGAGTTGCCATTGGACGTTCACCTTGATATACTACAATTTGTACTGAAGGTTGATTATCGGCAGCGGTACTAAAAGATTCTGATTTTTTAGTTGGTATAGTTGTGTTTGCTTCAATCAATTTAGTCATTACACCACCCATTGTTTCAATACCTAACGAAAGAGGAGTTACATCAAGTAACAAAACATCTTTTACTTCGCCGGTTAATACACCACCTTGTATAGCAGCTCCAATTGCAACCACTTCGTCAGGGTTTACGCCTTTAGAAGGTGACTTTCCGAAAAATTTCTCAACCGCTTCTTGTATTGCTGGGATACGTGTAGAACCTCCAACCAATATAATTTCATCAATATCTGAGGTGCTTAAACCAGCTTGTTGTAAAGTTGTTTTACAAGGCTCAATTGTACGTTTAATAAGGCTATCGGCCAATTGCTCAAACTTTGCACGAGTTAATGAACGTACCAAGTGTTTTGGTATACCATTTACTGGCATAATGTATGGCAAGTTTATTTCAGAGGATGCTGTGCTAGATAATTCAATCTTCGCTTTTTCGGCAGCTTCTTTCAAACGTTGCAAAGCCATTGGGTCTTTTCGTAAATCAATTCCTTCATCGCTTTTAAATTCATCAGCGAGCCAATCAATAATTACATTATCAAAATCATCTCCACCCAAGTGAGTATCGCCCCCAGTTGACTTTACTTCGAAAACACCATCACCCAATTCAAGAACTGAAACATCATGTGTACCTCCACCGCAATCAAAGACAACAATTTTCATGTCTTTGTTTTTCTTATCCATACCATAAGCTAATGCTGCTGCAGTAGGCTCGTTAATGATACGTTTTACGGTTAAGCCAGCAATTTCACCAGCTTCTTTTGTAGCTTGACGCTGAGCATCGTTAAAGTAAGCAGGAACTGTAATAACGGCTTCTGTAACTGTTGTTCCTAAGTAATCTTCAGCCGTTTTTTTCATTTTTTGCAACACCATTGCCGAAATTTCTTGTGGTGTGTACATGCGGCCATCAATATCTACTCTTGGTGTATTGTTGTCGCCCTTTGCAACCTTGTAAGGAACACGAGCAATTTCTGCCGTAACCTTATCAAAAGTTTCTCCCATAAATCTTTTTATAGAAGAGATAGTTTTGGTTGGATTTGTAATAGCTTGACGCTTGGCAGGGTCGCCAATTTTACGTTCGCCATTTTCAATAAAACCTACTACTGAAGGAGTGGTTCGTTTACCTTCGCTGTTTGCAATAACCACAGGCTCATTGCCTTCCATAACCGAAACACAAGAATTTGTTGTGCCTAAGTCGATTCCAATTATTTTTCCCATTTTAATTTTGTTTTTATAATTTTTGAGATTGGTTTGGCAATGAGTATGCCATGATATACAACCTCTCAATTTGCCGAAATATTGTCAGTTAGCATTGACAAATACATGGCTTTAACCTCAATTATGTGTCATTAAGGCAAATGTTTTATTTAATTCCTCATATCTAAACCCCACATTAATTTTTTTCTGAGTGTATCAGAAAAACTATGTTGTGGTAATCTTAATATAGATGCAGTGAATTTTTCACGCATAACGGTTAGCTCCATATCTGGTTCTACATTAGCGCTTCGAGAGTCCAGGGTTACAAGGAATTTTTTATTCCTTCCGGTAGCTTTTAAGGTTAATATTTCTTTATCAGAAATAATTAACGGGCGAACATTCAGGTTATGAGGAGCAATAGGAGTAATAACAAAATTTTCTGAATCAGGCATTACAATAGGCCCTCCGCAACTCATTGAATAAGCAGTAGAACCAGTAGGGGTTGAAATAATTAAACCGTCAGCCCAATAAGAGTTTAACAATTCGCCATTTGTTGAAACATGTATGGTTATCATTGCCGAGTTATCATTTGCTCTTAAAGTAAATTCATTTAGTGCAAAATTATTTTCTCCAAACAAATTATTTTCAGTTTCCAATCTTACTAACGTACGTTCTTCTATTAATCCTTTCCCTGCGAAAATAAGGTCAATAGCATTGTCAATTTCTTCGATATTTATGCTGGCTAAAAAACCTAAACGTCCAGTATTTATTCCTACAATAGGGATTTTGCTATTTTTAATTAGCGGTATTGCACTTAAAATTGTACCATCTCCACCAATACTAATAAGCAAATCGGCCTTACCAATCAGACTTGAGTTTGAATCATAGATTACTACTAAGGTTTTAAATTGAAAGTAAGGTTTTATTAAGTTGTAAAATTCTTGGTTTATATGCAACCCTGCACCCAATGCCTCAAGTTTGGTTATGGCATTCTTAATTGGTTCAAGGTTATAGTGATTTAGGCTTTTCCCAAAAATTGCTATTTGCATAAATTATAAGTTCAAAAAAATTACTAAAGCACTTTTACTTCATAAGTTTTTGACTGTTTATCATTAGCGCTTCTTGCACAGAAATTCTTTTGCCATTGTAATAGGCTGATACAAATGGTCTTGTGGGAATGCTACTTTTTGAATCACTGAAGCTTTTAGCATCATTATAATTTCCAAATACCCCAATGGTGTATTTATACCATCCATCTTGCATTTCAGATTCAATCTCTTCGGTAATATTAAATTCTTGAGATACCTTTTGAGCATCGCTTTTGTTTTGAGTGGCACAAATCTGAACCTTAAACTTAATACCTTTAGATGCTTTAGGAAATTCTGACGCTGGCTTTGTTGCAACATTTACTACTTTTTTTACCACTGGCTTTGGTTCTGATTTGGCAACTGGTTTTGGATTTGGATTTGGATTTGGATTTGGATTTGAGTTAGGAGCGGCAACATTGCTTGCTGATTTGGCTACAGAAGGCTTTTCTGTTCCTTCGGCTTGAATAAAATCAAAATTGATGTCTTCATTTTTTAATTCTATTTTTTTTGACTCGCCTTTATCAAGATATTGAACAGAGCCATCAAGTGTTAACTTTTTAGCATCGTTACCATCACGAATTAGCCTATAAGATGTTATAATTTTATTTTCCTTTGGCACTTCACTCCAAACATATTTTACTTTGTTTTCCATGAAAGTAAATGTACTGCCCGAATTGTTTTCATTTTTAATTTTAAAACCCATAGGTATCATATCCTCATGTTTCAAAAAACCTGTAAGGTTTGTTTGGTCAATTTCAATTTGAACAAGCAATTCATCGGCATTTAGAACGGTAAAAGTTCTTTTGGCATTTATTGTAATAGGCAGTTCAACTTTTGCAATTTTTTCTATGGAGCCTTTCGTTTTATTTGGAAGCCCAACAATTACCTTTCGAGGGGTTTCAATTTCTTTGGTTGTTTCTTCATCAGCATCCTCGCTTTGAAACGTAACATTAAAATCTTCAAATTCTGTTTTAGTGAGCTTATTATTTACAAGAAAGTTTACACGTCCTTCAAATTTTGCTTTGCCTTCCATGGTTGAAGGTATTGAAAGTTTAAATTTAAGCTTGAGCACATCCTCTTTGGGTATATCTTTCCAAACAATGGTTAAGTAATTATTTGAAAAGGAAAACTCTGCGCCTTGAGATTCTACGGGAGTAGCAACAATTCCTAGTGGAAAAAACTCTTCTATTTTTACATACCCTTCTGTAACGCCTCTATCAACCCTTAAGTTAACTGTTAGTTCTTTGCCGGGGGCAATGTATTGAGGTATATCCATTGAAACAGCAATGGTTCCTTGAGAATAAATAGAATTAAATGAAGAGCAAATGAAGAAAAGAATTATTAGTAATTTATATCTCATAATATCAAATTTTGAAATTTTATACGAATCTATTTGAAAAAGGTTTATCAATGAATGATAATTTCGTTTGTTGATTATGAATTCAAATTTAAATTTTTTTTTGCAAAAGGCCAGCCATATAATTTATTCAATGACTATTATTTTTGTTTTTCTTGCATTACCCATGTATAAGGTTAGAAAGTATGTCCCTGAATTAAAATTATGTCTATTAAAATAAAAGTAATTTTTACCTTCTAATTTAAAACCTTCATTATATAACTGTATCTCCTTACCTAAGGCATCTGAAATTTTAATTTGTACGTTTGAAGGTAGTGGTAAATTATATTCTATAGTTGCAGAAATATTAATAGGATTAGGATATACTTTAATTTCAGTTCTTTTTAGCTTGGCTATCCTTTCTGTTCCAAGAAAATAGTTTTTATCAATTCTTGCTGAATAAACACCTCTTGCGTGGGTTGCAACAACCATCATTCCATCAACTGGTCTATAATCAATCATAGTGCAAACTGTATTACCTATTGAACTAGCACCTTGTTGAACCCAAACAGTAGAGTCTTTGTCAGTTCTTAAATTTGTGGTAGCATATAAACCTGTACTTGTTGCAACAAAATATGCAATAGTATCGGCATTATAAGGCACAATTTGCGCCCATCTAATTGAAGGGCCATTGCCTGTCCCTGATGGGAATTGCTCTAAGTTACCTCCCACTTTTTTCCAAGTTGCACCTCCATCCATAGTATAAAATATACTGTATACCCTGTAATTAGAGTAAGTAACCATTACCTTATTTGCATCAGTTGGGTCAATTGCAATGCAGCTTACGTTACCAGCAGAAGCTGCACCTGTTGGACTTACATCAATAGCATTTGTTGTTAGAGCATTAGCATTTACAACCTTAAAAACTTTTTTTGCATCAGTTCCATAGTATAGAACATTTGCTGGCGTTTTAGAAATGGCAACAGCTGTAATACTTCCACTAACTAAACTATCTTCCAATATATTCCAATTTGTAGAGATGCTGTCCCATGTATTATTCATTGGTATTCCGGCTAAATTAGAATTACGCCACATTCTTTTACCTGCTGGCAGATACATTTGATTATTAGTATTCGGGTCAATTACAAATGGATTTATGAACTCATAGTTGCTTGCACCAATAGGTTCAATTCTTGAAAATGAAGTTACATTACCATTATTGTCAACTGTGCATCTTCTTATCTTCCCTTTTTGTAATGAAAAATAGTACATGCTTTTATTATCAGCTATAGCACAGTAGGAACCATCGCCCCCATTTGGATGTACCCATGGAGTATTTATATTTTCAGTATTTGTAAACCAAGTTCCATTATCTTGAGTGCCACCAATAACTGTATTGTCGCCAGCAATTGTATGTTCAAGCGCAACAGTATAAAACATGCTTGTAAGGTAGCCAGTGTTTAAAGGCACCCAAACAACTGGCGTTGCTAAAATGTTATCGCAACGAAACACTCCCCCATCGCAACCACTATATGCAATAGTTGGATTTGTTGGGTGAAAAATTAATTCATGTTGGTCGGGATGATGGTTTAAATATGAATTTACTACTGGTAAAGCTGCTTGTTGCTCATAGCCACCAATATAGGTTGTATGATTAGCATCTTTAAATCCATTAGTACTCCGGTATAAATTTGTACCACCTAAAAAAACAATATTTGTATCTGTTGGGTGAACTTTAACGACCATGTTATAAGAACCTTGCAGATTTAATTTTGCAAATGGGCCTCCAGTAGTTGGTATACTTGCCGATAAGTCAGTCCATTTACCTCCTGCCCCGGTTCCGTCACCACTTAAATAATTGTATTTTACAAACATCTTCCAGTCAACATCGCCTACATAGTTTGTATCAACTGTGCCAAGGTTAGGAGTATTTGAAGCTAAGAAATAAACTTGATTCTCATCAGATGGGGCAAATCCAATCTTTATCATATCATAAGTATTACCTATTATTGTTGGGGTAATGTTTACAAAAGTAATCCCATCAACAGAACGCCAAATACCTTTAGGACTAACACCATCACTGCTTAAACTTAAATATACAACTCCATTAGGAGTTACAACTACATCGGTATAAAAAGAGTTGTTTGTAGCAGATAATGAATTTCCTTTTACGGTAGTC
>JBEIDK010000053.1:0-18929 GCA_040383485.1 Flavobacteriales bacterium | reverse complement strand
TTATATCAATATATTATTCGATAAGACAATTTACATATTCATTAAATTAAAAAATAAAATTAATAACAACTAATTTATTTACGAAAACATTATTAATATTGAATTTAAAAATTTCATACAAATATTTATTATTAAATATTTTAATTTGTTTTGTTACCTTGTTAAACAACTCAATTATTTCATTTGTAATTATATATATATTATTTATATTATTTGCTTTAAAATATGGCGACTATAAATTTTCTTTTTCAAAAGGTTTATTAATAACTTTTATTTTTACTTTTTTAATTAATATGTATCAACTTGAATTAATTAATATCTTAAGATTAATACAAATACTAATTGCCTTCTACTTTTTCCCATACAAAATAAATATAAAGAATATAAACACTGATTTAATTGCATCATTGCTTATGTATATATCTATAATGACAATTGCTAATGTTTTAAATATGGATTTCGAAAATAAGATTAAGCAATTTTATCCTTTAGATATAAATTTTTTAGGCCAAGTTGAAAACGATAATGTTGATAGTGTTAGTTCTTTATTCTTAAACAGGTATGCGACTTTTTATTATAATGCAAATATTCTTGGTCAAGTAGTGATGTTTTTAATAATTATTTTTTTGATTTCTAAGCATAATATTTTAAAACATAAATATGATTTATTTATCATACTATTTTCAGCTATCCCGCTAATAGTATCTGGAAGTAGAACATCTTTCGTAATTATTGGTTTTATTATATTTACAACAGTTATTTTAAATTTTAAACGTATATATAAAATTTTATCTATATTTGTTGCTTTGCCATTTTTATTTTTCTATTTATTAGAAAATACAAGGTTGTTGCAAATTGTTAATACAGAAGAACATATGGATTCCATTGGATTTAAATTTAAAATTTTATTTAATTATTATGAAAAATTAGAGTTAGATAATTTAAGATTCTTACAATTATTTTTTGGAAATTTAAAAACAGATTTATTTGTAGATAATGATATTGGTTATATTTTATATTATTCCGGAATTTTTGGCTTTATTTATTTTTGCTTTTTCATCATAAATTTATTTAAATTAATTAATTTTAAATTTAAACCATATTATATATTTATCTTAACAATGATAAGTTCAACTATAATTTTTAATTTTAAGTTTTTAATATTTTTCATGATTATAATATCTTTATTAATATCAAGCAAAGAGAGCAATAAAATACATACATGAAATCTAAAATATTATGGGTTGGGGTTCTAACTAATAACCAAGCTGTATCTAAATACAAAATAGTAAGTTCTGCTGCAAACGATTGGCAAACAAATTTTATTAATTCATTACAAAAAAATAAAGCTGATGTAATTTGTTTAAGCTATTTACCTTTTAGATATTGGCCAATAGGGCCTTTTATATCTAATTTTAAATTAGAAGATCTGCCTGAAAATATAACTACTATTCCTGTTAAATATATTAATTTCCCTTTTTTAAGAGAACTTACATTAGGTAAATCTTTAATAAAAAGCCTTACAACTAATAACATCTCTTTTGATTACTTATTAACTTATAATCCTCTTAGAAGACACTTTATATTAGGGAATTTTGTAAAAAAGTATCTTAATTCTAAATGGGGTATAATAATTGCGGATGGTACTGCCTGTGATAACCCTAATTTTTCTGTTTTTCTTTCCGAGAGTGCCTATAATAATCATAATGGAAAAAAATTTATTATAGCTGGTGGTACGAAGAATTTCAAAAGTCTTTCATATAAATCACCAATTGAAAAAAACATTGTTTATTGTGGATCTATTTCAAATCTTACAGGAATTATAGATTTCGCTATATTATTTAACAAGCTTAATTTAAGCGGTATTAGTTTACATATTTATGGCGGAATTTCAAATAAACTTGAAGAGTTAGCAAAATTTAATACAAGTATAAAATTGTTTGGGTTTGTTAATAGAGATATTTTAGAAGATGCAATGAGCAATGCATGGATTTTTGTGAATCCGAGGAATAATAAAGAAGAAGATAAATTAAATACTTTTCCATCAAAATTATTAGAATATTTTAGATATGGTAAACCAATTATAAGTACACATATAAGCAGCCTTAATACTGATATTAATAATCTTATTTATTTTTTTGATTTGTCTAATTCAAATAGCTTACTTAATTTATTAAACAAATTAAGTAATTATAATGAAACAGATTTAATAAAAATATACAATAATTATAAATCATTTTGTTTACAAAATAATTGGGATATTAAAGTAAAGAATTTTTTAATTGAATTAGATTCATATAAATAGCAATAACTTTCAAAAAATGAAATTAAACACAAAATACTATGCTAAACGTATTTCAAGTAACCAATTATCGCAATTTGTTGAAGTACATAATGAATCATTTAATTCAAAATTGACAACTAAACAACAAGAACTAAAATTTAATATAAACAATGTATCTAATATTGAATATCTTGGATATTTAATATATTCAAATCTGGACGAACCAGTCTCTTATTATGGAGTTTATCCTTTATATGCTCAATTAAACTCTAAAAAGATTTTAATTTCCCAATCTGGAGATACTATGACTAAAGCTAATCATGTCGGATATGGTTTATTTATTTCATCAGCAAAAATGACCTATGAATTATGTATAGAGAATAATGTAAAAGCTGTATTTGGTTTTCCATCATCTACTTCATATCCTACTTTTTTAAAAAAATTAAATTGGAAATTCCTTGAAGAACTTTCCAATTTTCGATTTATTGTCCCTGTATTACCGTTGTCTTTTCTAAGTGAAAAATTACATATAATTCAACCCATTTATAGAATATGGGTCAATTTTATTCTCTTATTTTATAAAAAAGGAGAATATTTTGAAGGTTCTATTACAAAAAATGGTCAAAATGGCATTCATAGAGACAAATCATTTTGGGATTATAAAATGAAAGCTAAAAATAATTATTCATTAAAAATATCTGATTGTAATGTTGTTTTTAAAATTAATGGACGCATTGGGATTGGCGATATTGACGTAAGTTCGAGTACAAACATTAAAAAAATTCTATTCAAATTAAAAATATTTTCATTTTTAACTTTTAACACACATATTATGTTTAGCGTAAGTCCTGGGACATTACTAGAGACTAAATTATCGAATATTAAATTCAAAAGAAAAGGTTTACCAATTGGCTTCTTGAATTTTACAAATGATGTAGATATTTCAAACTTAAAGTACACATATTTTGATTTTGACACTTTTTAAATTATGAAAAAGAAGATTCTTGCTAACATTTTTTATTATACTGGCATCAGTTATATTCTATTTCGATTTAAGCTGCTATTTATTGATTTTAGATCAATAAATTATCATTGTACTCCAGAATCAGACATTAAACAATTTGAACTTCACTTGAAATTCTTTAAAAAATATTTTTCAAACACCACGAAAAATGATTTAAATAATTATTTTTATTGTAATAAAAAATTAAATAAAACTCCTGGCATTATTATAACATTCGATGATGGCCTTAGATCAAATTTTGATTTTGCATTAAATTTATTAAATAAATATAATTTTACTGGTTGGTTTTTTATACCTGTAGGTTTTATTTTAAATCCAAGTTTAATTTTCGCAAAAAAAAATTTAATTACCGTAAAACAAGAATATAAAGATGGAAGATTTGGGATGAACTTACTAGAAATAAATGAACTAAAAAAAAATCATATAATTGGTTCCCACACCTATACGCATCATAGAATGAATGAAAATGATACAGATGAAATTTTAAATTTTGAAATAACAAATTCTAAATTATCTTTAGAACGTTTACTTGAGAACTATAATGTAGAATGCTTTTGTTGGGTTGGAGGTGAGCCTCATACATACACAAAAAAAGCGTTTGAGAAAATAAAAAAAAGCAATTATAAGTATGTCTTTGCTACAATAACTGAACCTATCACAAAAAATACTTCTCCATTTATGATCCACCGTACAAACATCGAAACCAATAACTCAATTCCATTAGTAATGTTCCAATTATCCGGCTTAATGGATTTGTTTCACACATTTAGAAGAATCAAAATTGAAAATAAATTAATAAGACTTAATTAATGAAATTATTATTTACATGTGGTAATTTTCCACCTTCAAATTATGGAGGTATTTCGTCTGCAATGTACTCTTTGGTTAAGGAATTAAATCCTATAGTTGATTTTGATATTAAAGTTCTAACAACATCATATAAAATCCCTCAAAACTTAAACATTAAATATAATAATTGGATCGAATATAATAATATTAAAGTAAATTATATTCTAACAAGGTTTCCCAATTATTCATACAATTACATATTTAGAGGTTTTTCTGAAGTAAGAAATGTAGATAAGGTTTTTCTAAACAGTATCTTCTTTTTACCAAATTTATTTTTTATTGTTTTAGCAAAATATTACAACAAAAAAATTTACCTTTTGCCACATGGAGAGTTATTAAAACCAGCTCTCAAAAATAAAAAATGGAAAAAAATACCGTACTTAAAATTTCTTAATATATTTAAAAATAACATTGATTTTATTGCAACTTCGAATCAAGAAAAAATTGAAATTCAAAATTTATTCCCACTTAATAAAATACATTTAATACCGAATTTTTTTGAATTGAATCGAATTTCAAACACATGTAAAGAAAATCAGTTTGTTTTTCTAGGAAGAATTTGCAATATAAAAAAAATTGATAATTTAATAAAAGCATGTAAAATATCACTACATTTTAAAGCAAATAAATATAAACTTTTGATAATTGGACCAACTGATTCCGAATATTTTTCTTATAAATCATATTTGAAGGATTTAGTTACAGAATATAATTTATGCGAAAATATTTTATTTGTAAACGAATTAGGCTCTCCTGAAAAAGAAATAATACTTTCTAAATCCAAAACATTGTTTTTAGTTTCAGAATCTGAAAACTTTGGAAACGTTGTAGTAGAATCACTTGCGCAAGGCACTCCTGTTGTAGCTTCAAAAGGTACTCCATGGCAAATTTTAACTAATTGTAATGCCGGATTTTGGATTGATAATGATCCTTTTACTATTTCACAAATAATAGACAAATTAATTTTGATGGAAAAATCTGAATTTGAGCTAATGTCTGAAAATGCTATTAATATTTCTAAATTATATACTAAAGAATTAGTTATTCCCAAATGGGTAAAAATTATAAATGAATAAATATGTTTAAAGATAAATCATTATTAATCACAGGTGGCACTGGATCTTTCGGTCATGCTGTCCTTAAAAGATTTTTATTAAGTGATATAAAAGAAATCAGAGTTTTTTCAAGAGATGAAAAAAAACAACATGATATGCGAGTAGAATTAAACAATTCAAAAGTTAAATTTTATATCGGTGATGTTAGAAACTATGAAAGTATTTCTGATGCAATGATAAATGTAGATTATGTATTTCATGCTGCTGCTTTAAAACAAGTTCCTTCTTGCGAATTCTTTCCTATTGAGGCCACTAGAACAAATGTTTTAGGTACCGATAATGTTATCCGAGCTGCCATTAATAATAAAGTTAAAAATGTAATTTGTTTAAGTACTGATAAGGCAGCATATCCAATTAATGCAATGGGAATTAGTAAATCTTTAATGGAAAAAGTAGCCATAGCAGCTTCAAGAAATATTGATAATGATCATACAAAAATTTGTTTAACACGATATGGCAATGTAATGGCTTCGCGAGGATCAGTTATCCCCTTTTTTATTGATCAAATAAAGAAAGGGTTGCCAATTACTGTTACAGATCCTTCAATGACTAGGTTTTTAATGTCTTTAGAAGAAGCGTTAGATTTAGTTCTATTTACATTTAAATACGGTAATCAAGGTGATTTATTCGTTCAAAAGTCACCTGCATGTACTATTGGAGATTTAGCTCTTGCTATAAAAGAGCTTTTTAATGTATCTAATCCTATTGAAATAATAGGTACAAGACATGGAGAAAAGCTATATGAAACACTTTGTACTAGAGAAGAAATTGCAAAGTCAGTTGACTTAGACGGTTTTTATCGAATACCAGCTGACAATAGAGATTTAAATTATGGTAATTATTTCGAATCTGGTGAGATAAAAGTTTCAAATTTGAAAGATTATAACTCACATAATACAAAGTTACTCACTTTACAAGAAATTAAAGAAAAACTACTAAATCTTGATTATATAAAAGAGCAACTAAATTTAAAATGAAGATATTAATATTTGGAGTTTCCGGTCTTATTGGTCACAATATGTTTAGGGTATTATCAAATTACTTTTATGTATATGGTACTTTACATCATAAAAAAATTAATTATAATAATAAACTTTTTGAAAATGATAATATTATAGAAGATATCGATATTAAAGATTTCATTAATATCGAATCCATTTTAAATAAAATAAATCCGGACGTTGTGTTAAATTGTGTAGGATTAACCAAAAGAAAAATTAATTTAAATTCACCTTATGAACCAATATTAATAAATTCTTTATTCCCAAATTTCCTGAGTTCATGGGCCTTGAAATTTAATAAACGGCTAATTCAATTTAGTACTGATTGTGTTTTTAATGGGAAACAAGGAAATTACACTGAAAATAGTTTAACTGATGCCGAAGATTTATATGGAAGAACAAAGGCATTGGGTGAAATAAAGCAACAAAACTGCTTGACAATTCGATCTTCATTTATAGGAGAGGAGCTTTACGATAAAACCGAATTATTAAATTGGATAATATCACAGAAAGGGCAAACCGTTACTGGATATCGAAACACTTATTATTCGGGCGTTTCAACACATTATTTAACTAAATTTATACAAAGTATTATAATCGATTTTCCTAATTTGTATGGATTATATAACTTAGCACCAATAAAGCCTATTTCTAAATATGATTTAATTTCCTTGGCAAATAAGGAGTATGGACTGAATTTAAAAATCATACCTGATGAACTTAAAATTCATAATCCTACGCTTAATGGTAATTTATTACGTAACATTACGAAATTAGAAATACCAACATGGGATATTATGATGAAAGATTTAGCATCTCATCACAACTTATATATATAATAAATTAATTAATAATGAAAATAATGACAATTGTGGGTACGCGCCCTGAAATAATTAAAATGAGTCGTGTTATCTTTGAACTTGAAAAACATGTAGAACATATTTTAGTTCATACCGGACAAAATTATGATTATGAGTTAAATCAAATATTTTTTGAAAATCTAAAAGTGAAAAAACCAAAATATTTTCTCGATGTAGCAGGAAAAAATGTTGCACATACAATTTCTAATATTATTTCAAAATCAGATGATATTTTTGAAATTGAGCAACCTGATGCTGTACTTTTATATGGAGATACAAACAGTTGCTTGTCGGTAATTGCTGCAAAAAGAAGAAAAATTCCTGTATTTCATTTTGAAGCAGGTAATAGATGCTTTGATCAAAGAGTTCCAGAGGAATTAAATAGAAAAATTCTTGACCATTTAAGTGATATTAATTTTCCATTAACGGAGCATGCGAGAAGATATTTGATAAATGAAGGAATAAAACCAGATACAATAATTAAGCCTGGCTCTCCTATGAAAGAAATTTTGGATCACTTCAATAGTGAAATTGAAAATTCCAACGTTTTAGAAATTTTGTCCTTACAAAAAAATAAATATTTTATTGTAAGTGTACATCGTGAAGAAAATGTGGATTCACAAGTCAATTTCAACGATCTACTTGATTCTCTAAATGCAATTGCAGTGAAGTATAAATATCCGATTATTATTTCTACTCATCCTCGAACAAAAATTAAATTAGATAGTTTAAATAGAACAGATTTAAACCCATTAATTAGTTTCTTAAAACCTTTAGGTTTTTTTGATTATAATAAAATGCAAAAAAATGCTTATTGTGTTATTTCAGATAGTGGTACAATTTCAGAAGAATCTTCTATTTTAAATTTTCCAGCAATTACAATTAGGCAAGCTCATGAAAGACCCGAAGGTATGGATGAGGGAACACTAATAATGACTGGTCTTAAAAAAGATCGAATTATTCAATCAATTGATATACTTGTATCTCAATTTTCAAATGAGAAGAGAGTAACTAAAATTGTAAATGATTATGATGTTGACAATTTTTCATTAAAAGTTGTAAGAGTTATCATAAGTTACATAGATTTTGTTAATAGAACAGTTTGGGCTAAATAATATAAATAATTTTAATATATATCTAAAATGGTAAGAAATGTAAAAATAATCGGCACTGGTTCGTTTGTTCCTGAAAAAATTTATACCAATGAATTTCTAGAGACAATTATTGACACTAATTCTGAATGGATTTTTGAAAACTTAGGTATTAAAGAAAGGAGAATCGCGGAAACTAATGAATTCACAAGTGATCTTGCTTGGAGAGCCGCCGAAAGAGCAATTGAAAATGCTGGTCTTATCAAATCAGATATAGATTTGATAATTGTAGCAACTTCTACACCTGATAGACTTGCGCCTTCTACTGCATGTATAGTACAAGACAAGCTAAAGGCCTATAATGCGGTTGCATTTGACGTTTCTGCTGTTTGCAGTGGTTTTTTGTTTGCTATGTCAGTTGCTTCTCAATACATAGCTAGTGGAACTTATGATAATGTATTAGTTATTGGAGCTGATACTTTTTCAAAAATTACTGATTGGAAAAGAAGAGATGCCGTTTTCTTTGGTGATGGGGCTGGCGCGGCTGTATTATCTCATGCGTCGAATGGTGAAGGATTTTTGGCATATCGACTTTATTCAGATGGTTCAGGAAAAAATCATTTTACGATACCTGGCGGGGGCTCTGAATTCCCGGCTAGTCATAAAACCGTTGAAGATAATCTGCATTATTTTCAAATGAATGGGAAAGCTGTTTATGAAACTGGTACTTTAGTACTTCCTAAAGCTATTAATCAAGTTCTTTCAGACATAAATTTATCAATTAATCAAATAGATTTTTTAATACCACATCAGCCAAGTATTAAAATTTTACAAAAGACGGCAGAAATTATTGGCTTACCATTTGAAAAAGTTATGACAAATATGGAAAAATATGCTAATACTTCTGGTGGAACAATAGCTATTTTATTGGATGAAGTAAATAGATCTGGACAGTTAAAGAAGGGCAATCTAATACTGTTTGCTGCGGTAGGGAGTGGATGGACTTATGGTGCATCAATTATTAAATGGGCATAATTATGATAATCATTACAGGAGTTTCAGGTGGAATTGGCAATTTTTTATTTGAATCGCTTAAAAAAAACAAAAACGAGTTAGTTTTAGGTGTTTACAATAATACAATCCCTAGTAACATTGAAAATTGTTTCAAAATTAATATTTGTGATTTTGATAATATCCAATCTTTTGTAGATAAGAATAGTTCTGAACTAAATAAAATTACTTTAATAAATTGTGCTGGAATTAGTTACAATATATTTACTCATAAAAGTGACCCTGAAAAATGGAAGAATATTATTGAAGTAAACCTTTTTGGGACTTATAATTTTATCAGAGCATTATTACCAATTATGAGATTGCAAAAATTTGGCAGAATTATTAATTTTTCATCAGTGGTTGCACAAAAATCAACACCCGGGGTAAGTGCATATTCTGCATCAAAATCTGCATTATGGGGTTTAGCTAAATCAGTTGCAATAGAAAATGCATCATTAAATATTACAATAAATAATATTAATTTAGGATATTCAGAATTAGGTATGATAAATACTGTACCTAGTGAGTATATGGAAAATATAGTAAACCAAATACCTGCAGGAAAACTATGTGAACCAATTGATATATTAAAAACCGTCAATTTTTTAATAGAAACTAGCTATATCACAGGTTCAAATATTGATTTAAACGGAGGGTTGATTTAAAATATGGACATACGATTTAATAAATTCGATTATCCTGCAAAAATTAGACAACAACGTGAATTATTTGCAAATGCATTCCCTGAGGTGTCTGATAAGTCAATGGATATATACAATTGGCAATTTCATTCATTTCCTAATAATACTTTACAATCATTCGAATATAGTGCATATATAAAAGAAGAAATGGTTGGTTATTATGCAGCTTTACCTTTTAATTACAAAGTATTTAATTTATTTGCATGTGTAGGGATGGTATGCGGAGTAATGACAAGCACAAAATTTAGAGGCAAAGGTATATTTACAAAACTGGGAATATATTCAACAAAAGAATTAGAGTCTCATGTATCATTTTTGACAGGATTCCCTATAAGAAAAAATGTTATACCTGGTCATATCAAAATTGGCTGGAAAATTGCATTTGAATTACCAATGTATATTAAGTTTTTAAAATCAGACTCTATCTTAAAATCAAAAAAAATACCATTCTTATCAAAAGTTATAAACCCGGCATTAAATATTTATAATAGTTTAATAAAAACAAATTATCATAAAGATTATAAAATATCTTTTCATAATAATGTTTTAGAAATTAATGATTATGAAAAATTTTATAAAAATTGGTCAAAGTACACAAATATTTCACTCATAAAAGATTTGAAATTTTCAACTTGGAGGTATAGTAGACCTGGAAGTAAATATTTTTTTTCAATTATTAAAAACGATGATAACATTGTAGCTTTTGTTTCTTATTGTAAAGTTGTAAAAGAGGAGATTCCTTCACTTTGTATTATTGATTTAATGATATTACCAAGCCATCAAAAATGTTCAAATTTGTTATTTTCAAAACTTACTGAACAAGCAAATCAAATGAATTGTGAAGTGATCATTTTTATGATGAGTAAAATATGTGCTTCAAAAAATAAAGTATTTAGAAATGGGTTCTTTAAAAGTCCATTTAGATTTAAATTTATCATAAAAAATTTAAATAAAGATTTTAATGATGAAACCTTGTATTCTGAAAAAAATTGGAACTTAATGTGGGTTGATACAGATGATTTATAATAAAAAAAAGTAGTAATAATGAAAATATTATTTCTTATATTAGAATTCCCTAGTAGTTCAAATTCTTCTAATTTATATGTGGATTTAGCACTTGAATTTAAAAAAAATGGTCATGAAGTTTTTGTTATAACACCAGGAGAAAATAATGAAAGCACATCCTTAAAAATTGAACGTGGCCTAAATGTTTTAAGAGTAAAAACATTGAAACAAAGAGGGGTAGAAAATTTTTTTATCAAAGGTATTGCGCAGCTCTTGCTCCCATTTCAATTTAATGCCGCATACAAGGAATATATGAAACATCATTCTCTAGACTTGATTTTAATGCCTACCCCACCTATAACTTTAGTTAATGTTGTAAAAAAGATTAAAAAAGTAACAAATGCGAAATTTTATTTAATACTTAGAGATATTTATCCACAAGGCGCTGCGGATTTAGATTTAGTGAAATTGAAAATTGCTTATTATTATTTAAGATATCTAGAAATTAAAATATATAAGATAGCAGATATTATTGGTTGTATGTCGCGGGGAAATATTGATTATATATTAAGGCACAATCAATATCTAAATAAAGAAAAATTTAAATTATTACCAAATTGGCAGTCAACAGAATTAACTTCGGATTTTAATTTAAATGTTAGATCTAAATATAATCTTACAAATAAATTCATAGTATTATTCGGAGGTACTATTGGATATGCACAGAAAGTAGAAAACATTATTACATTAGCAAATGAGTATAAAAAAAATGAGCAAATAGTTTTCTTAGTAATAGGAGACGGAGTAAAAAAGAAATATTTAGAGTCCATGGTAAAAGAGGCAAGGTTAAATAATGTTATTTTCATGAATAGTTTACCTAGAAATGAATATTTACAATTTGTAAGGGATTCGGACGTTGGTTTAATTACAATCGACGAACGCTTTACAGTACCAACTTTACCATCAAAAACTACTTCATATTTTTTATTAAAATTACCAATTTTAGCTGTAATTGATAAGCATACAGATTATGGCAAATTCCTTAATGATGCTAAAGGTGGTTTATGGTCAATAGGAGGTGATGATGTTACATTATTCAAAAACTTTAATCTGCTTTATAAAAGCAAGGAATTAAGATATGAATTAGGCAATTCAGGTTATAATTATTTCATGAAACACCTTACGTCTGAACAAGCATATTTAAATATTATGAACACGGTCGCTTAATTTATTTTTATGAATATATTAACTTTTGATATTGAAGAATGGTGGGTATATGATAATTATTCAATTGGTAAAAATATAGATTATTTACCTAGAATTGACAATTATTTAAATGATATTCTTGATTTATTAGATTTGTGTAATTTTAAAGCGACATTTTTTTGTTTAGGTTTAGTTGGTTTGAAATATGCATATGTTATAAAAAAAATTGCTTCAAGAGGTCATGGAATAGCATCACATTCTCATTCACATAAGTTTCTGGGTGATTTAAACAAAAATGAATTTCATGAGGACACAAGAAAATCTCTATTTATATTAGAAGATATTATTGGAAAAAAAATTGATACATATAGAGCACCAGCATTTTCAATAACGAAAGATAAAATATGGGCATTTGAAATTTTACATAATCTCGGAATTAAGAATGATTGTTCGATTTTCCCATCAAACAGAAGCTTTGGAGGTTTTCCAACTTTTCCTTTCAATGAACCGACTATAATAAGATCAAATTATTTTGAATTAAGAGAATTCCCAATACCAACGGTGAGATTTTTTAATAAAAATTTTGCATTTTCTGGCGGTGGATATTTTAGATTAATACCTTATTTTGTATTAACACATTTATTAAAAAATAATAGTTACAATATGACTTATTTCCATATTAAAGATTTTGATTCAGAGCAAGTTCATAAATGGTCTATTTTAAGCACTTCTGAATCTTCTTTCTTACGCTACTTCAAAGATTATTATGGTATAAGTAATTCATTTAATAAATTTAAAAAAGTTTTAACTAATTTTGATTTTATTGATTTAAATCAAGCAATTAGTTCGATTAATTGGGATAAAGCACCTGTTTTTAACATTTAGAAACTATATTAACAATTAAATATATCTTCATATCAACTTATGAAAAAAATTGCAATTATAGGAGCAGGTGGATTTGGTAAAGAAGTTAAAATGCTTATTGATCAAATAAATAATTTCAAAGAACAATATATTTTTATTGGATATTTTGATGATTCATTTAAAATCGGAACTAAAATTTTTAATTCTACTGTTATTGGTTCAATCAATGATATAAAATTTTTTGAAGAATCGTTAAGCTTGGTAATTGCCATTGGTGAACCAGAAATCAAGGAAAAGATTATTAAAAATATTACTAACCCTAATATTTTTTTTGAAACTTTAATTCACCCAAGTTGTCATATAGGGATTAACTGTGAAAATTTTATAGGTGAAGGTAGTATAATCACAGCCGGCAATATCATTACTGTTAATACTAGATTAGGGAGACATGTAATATTAAATCTAAATTGTACGGTTGGTCATGATACTGTAATTGGAGATTATTGTTCTATTATGCCAGGAGTTAATATTTCTGGGGATGTTATATTATCAACAGGTGTCTATATAGGTACTGGAGCTACTATTATAAATAGGACTAAAATAGGAGAATATGCTACAATTGGAGCGGGAGCAGTTGTATCTAAATCAATACCCTCTAAATGCATAGCAGTGGGTATTCCGGCAAAACCAATAAAATTTAAACAATAAATTTATGATTACAAAAGCAAATTTTTTAGAAAAATTTAGATTACTATTTGATTCTACAGATACAGAGGAAATCCAATTGAATACATTTTTTAAAGATGTTGAAGAATGGAATTCTTTAGTTATTTTATCATTAATAGTAATGTGTGAAGAGGAATATAATGCTATTGTTACACCGATTCAAATAAATGAGTCTAAGACAATTGAGGATTTGTATAATTCCATTTTTAATGATCATAATGCAGCCTAATAATACATTAATAGATCAGAAACTTGTTTTAATTACTGGCGCAACCTCCGGCATTGGGCTTAATTTAGCAAGAAGCCTTTCATTAATTAATTACAATTTAGTTCTAACAGGAAGAAACAAAAATTGCCTTAGTGATCTTTATGAGGAATTTGATTTTATAAATAAACCCTATTGTAAAACAATTGCAGCTGATTTAACTTTATCAGAAGATATCAGAGAATTAGTATTTAATACACCTAAATTAGATGGCATTGTATTAAATGCAGGAATAATTGAATACACTCCTGCTAAAATGATCACTATAGATAAAATAAAGAAAATATTTAATATTAATTTTTATTCGAATGTTTTATTAATACAGGAACTTTTGAAAAATAAAAAAATTTCAAAAAATGCGTCTATTGTTTTTATTTCATCAATATCAGCACTAAGTAGTGTAGTCGGAACTTCACTATATGCTGCTTCTAAGGCTGCTATCAATTCTTATGCTAAAGTTCTTGCAAATGAATTAGCTTCTCAAAAAATTAGAGTTAATGTTATATCTCCTGGTGTTGTTAAAACGAAAATTATTGAAAACGAGAACGTTATATCGGAACAACAGCAAAATAATTTAGAAGCACTGCATCCATTAGGCCTTGGGGATACAACTGATGTAACTGCTCTAATTGAATTTTTATTATCAAATAAATCTAAATGGATAACCGGTTCTAATATAGTGATTGATGGAGGTTACTTAATAAAATAAAAGTATGTTAAAATCTTATATAAAAGGAATAGAATACTATTTACCTGAAATAGAAGTAACTAATGAAATTTTAAGCAATGAACATCCTGAATGGGAAGTAGAGAAAATTGAATCTAAAACAGGTATTAAGTCTCGATTTGTTACTGCAAATAATGAATTTGCTTCTGATATGGCAGTTAAAGCCGCTAATAAATTATTTGAAACATATGAAATAGATAGAAATGAGATTGATTTTTTATTATACTGTACTCAAAGTCCAGATTATTTTCTCCCAACTACAGCCTGTATTCTTCAAAATAAATTATGTATTCCGACCTCGGCTGGAGCACTAGATTACAACCTTGGTTGTTCTGGTTATATTTATGGATTAGCTTTAGCGAAAGGATTAATCTCTGCTGGCATTGCAAAAAACATACTTTTGATTACATCTGAAACTTATTCTAAATATATTAATAAAGGAGACAAATCAAACAAGACAATATTTGGAGATGCCGCTAGTGCAACATTAGTTTCTAGTAATGGATTATGTGAAATTTGCAATTTTAGTCTAGGAACTGATGGGAATGGTGCTGAAAATCTTATTGTAAAAGAAGGGGGAATTAGATATCCACATAAGAATTATACCGAAAGAGTTGACAACTATGGAAATATAAATAGTTCATCAAATTTATTCATGAATGGACCAGAGATATTTTCCTTTACATCTAAAGCTGTTCCTGCTCTTATAAATGATGTCCTGATGTCAAATGAACTTAATAAAGAAGACATAGATTTGTTTATATTTCATCAGGCAAATAAATTTATGCTAGAGCATCTAAGAAAAAAAATCGGTATATCAGAAAATAAATTTTTTTATTATATAGAAAAATGTGGCAATACCGTTTCATCTACAATACCAATAGCCTTAATTGAAGCAATTAAAGATATTAAATGTTTATCCGGTTCAAAGGTTTTGCTAGCAGGTTTTGGTGTAGGTTATTCTTGGGGCGGTACTGTATTAAAATTTTAATATAAATATGAATAAAAAAATTTGGTTATCATCTCCACATATAGGTCTAAATGAATTACAATATATTAAAGAAGCCTTTTCGTCCAATTGGATTGCCCCTCTTGGTCCTCATGTAAATGCTTTTGAACAAGGGTTGCAAGAACAAACTAAAGTGAAACATGCAGCTGCATTATCATCTGGTACTTCAGCAATTCATTTAGCGTTAATTCTTTTAGGAGTAAAGCACGGAGATAGTGTCTTTTGTCAAACTATTACATTTTCTGCATCTGCAAATCCCATAGCTTATTTGAATGCGAATCCTGTATTTATTGATTCCGAGTGTAATACTTGGAATATGGATCCTTTATTATTAAAATTAGCTTTACAAGAAGCAAAACAAAATGGTTGTTTGCCAAAAGCAATAATTCCAGTCCATTTATATGGAATGCCTGCAAATATGTATGAAATTATTGAAATCGCAAATAAATATAGTGTTCCAGTCATTGAAGATGCAGCTGAAGCATTAGGGTCTAAAGTTAATGAAAAGCCATGTGGTAGTTTTGGGGATTTTGGCGTTTTGAGTTTTAATGGCAATAAAATTATTACTACATCAAGTGGTGGAGCATTATTATCTGAAAATGCAAAAATGATTGAAAAGGCACGGTTTCTAGCAACTCAGGCAAGAGACCCAGCCCCTCACTACCAACATTCTCGTATAGGTTATAATTACAGAATGTCGAATGTGCTAGCCGGCATCGGAAGAGGACAATTAGAAGTATTGAACGAACGAGTTGAAGCAAGGAGAAATAATTTCGAGAGATATAAAAAGTACTTTTTTAAACATAATAATGCTGGATTTAATATTCAGTTTCAAGAAGAGCCAGAAGGATATTATTCCAATCGTTGGCTTACTTGTATAATAGTTAATCCAAACACAAATAATGGATTAACTAGAGAAGAGATTAGATTAGCAATGGATGAAGAAAATATCGAAACACGACCGCTTTGGAAACCAATGCATCAACAACCAGTATTTTCGAATTCGAAAAGTTATTTAAACGGAGTGTCAGACAAGTTATTTGAAAATGGATTATGTCTACCAAGTGGCTCTAATTTAACTGAGGAAGAATTTGAAAGAATTTTTAATTGCTTAGATACAATATTTTCTAAGCATAGCTAATTTATGTACAGACATTTTATTAAACCTTTGTGTGATTTTTTTATTGCACTATCCCTTTTAATTATCCTTTCCCCAATTATACTACTTACTGCTATTTTGTTATTCGTTGCCAACAATGGCATGGTTTTCTTTTTTCAGCAAAGACCAGGACTAAATAGCAAGCCATTTAAGATTATAAAGTTTAAAACAATGAGGGATGAATTTGATAATGATGGTATTCCTTTACAGGATCATTTTAGGTTGACCAAGGTTGGAAGTATTGTTAGATCTGCATCTTTAGACGAGCTGTTACAACTTATAAATGTATTAAAGGGAGACATGAGTTTAGTAGGCCCAAGACCATTGTTAATGCAATATCTTTCACGCTACACGCCAGAGCAAGTTCGTCGCCATGAAGTTAAACCTGGTATTACAGGATGGGCTCAAGTTAATGGCCGCAATGCAATTAGCTGGGAACAAAAGTTCAAGTATGACATTGAGTATGTAGAAAAACAATCCTTTGCCTTAGATATAAAGATTCTCTGGATGACATTTTTGAATGTTATCCAACGCAAGGGTATTAGTGCAGATGGGCACGTAACGATGGAAGAATTCAAGGGGTAAATTATCCTTTTATTTTATATAATATTCTTCCTATAATCTCTCTTAATCCAGTTTCGGTATTTTTTAAATAATTAGAATTTGGTAAGAAATCAATAATTGTGATTTCTTTATTCCTCTCCGATTTATAATCTACCTTATAAGGAATTACTTTAAATCCTTGTTTCTCAAAGAGCCTCTTTGCTCGAAACATATGATAAGCCGATGTCACAAGTATGATTTTTTTACTTGGGCTTATTAGTTCTTTTACATCCGTATATTTTTTAGAATTGGCATTGGCTTTAGACAATGCAGGAAATGTACTCATGCAACATGTGTTAAACGACATGCTTTTAGTTAAAAATCAAAAGACCTACTTATTTGGCAACAAGATGGAAACCATTAGCAGTGTGATTGGCAAAAATTTGCTTTCCCATACCCTTAGCCCCATGGGCCTAGCCTTAAATGCCTTTTTGCATTGGATAGATAAAGACCATTCCTTAAACTCCATTAATTACGAGGTAAGGCTTTGGAAGGCAAAACAAGCTGCAAATATGCTCTAAAAGCTTGATTATCAATAAAAAGCTGCTATTGTATCCTAAATTTGTAATTGATTCTGGCATTTTGAACCCTTTTGCCCCCTAACTTTACATCAAATTGAGTAGATTTAATTCACCTCTTCAAATCAACCCCCCTAAGAATTGATAGAACATAATACTAGTATGTTTAAGATTAACAATTTTAGCATTGTTCCAAAGTTTGTGATTTTATTATTAGACTTAGGCGCAACTGTGACTGCGTTATTCATTGCAATTTTGATTCAACAAAATGTCTCCTTGGCTGCAACCAATTGGCAGCATATGTTGAATGCCACATTATTGATGCTCCTGGTGAATGGCTTAGTTTTTACAACCACAAAATCTTATACTGGTATTGTGAGGTACACAGGCGTGCAAGACGCACTACGTATTGCGATTGCGGTGGGTTTATCCTCTTTTATTATTTTAGTGATTAACACAGTGGCTTTAGGTATTAGTACTATTTTATCTTTAACCACTTTGGTCATTGTTTTATACACCATTTTTAGTTTTCTATTCTTGATAAGTTATAGGGTATTGGTTAAATACCTTTTTGCTTATGCCAAGAATTATAAAATGCAAAAAAAATCGGTAGTAATTTTTGGTGCTGCTGCAACTGGTGTGGCTACTCAGCGCGTGCTTGAAAACGATGGTCTTGCTAATATTCAAGTGATTGCGTTTATTGATGATGACAGAAAAAAGGGCAGTAAAAATTTAAATGGCGCTCCCATCCTTTCTTTCAATGAGTTTAAAGAGATGGCGGCTATCAAGCCTGTAGATGAATTGATCATTGCAACTTACACGCTACCAACCAAACGTAAAAACGAAGTGGTTGATTTTTGTTTAGACCA
>JBEIDK010000052.1:0-18955 GCA_040383485.1 Flavobacteriales bacterium | reverse complement strand
TTTTTACCAATTCGGTTGAAGGAAATGACGAACAAATTGTTAGAAAAATTAATGTTGTTGGAAATAGAAGTGGAATTAAGGAAAGGTATTCTGTTATAAAAGACTTTTCATTATCGCCTGAAGAGTTTACGTTTTTTCCTAATTCAAAGTCATTACTTCCTGAAGTTAGTTTGAGTAAACGAATGGAATTATTTAAAAGTGAGGCGTTGAAATTATCGTTAAAGGCAGTGAGGGGGTATTCCTGATTTTGAACATTTGAAATTGGGAATTACTCATATTATTACCGTAACATGTACAGGTTTATATGCTCCTGGTTTAGACATAGAGTTAATGAGAGAGTTAGGGCTCAATGATTCAACAAAGCGTACAAGTATTAATTTCATGGGTTGTAATGCTGCAATATTAGCATTGAAACAAGCCAATGATATTTGTTTAAATGATAAAAACTCAAAAGTACTTATTGTAAGCACCGAGTTGTGTACCATTCATTTCCAAAAAAAATATAGCGACGATTATATTATTTCAAACAGTTTGTTTGCAGATGGTTCTGCTGCTACAATTATATCTGGCATAAACCACAGTATCTCTAACGATTTTGATGTTTTAAAAATTCTTGATTTTAACTCTCTAATTGCTCATGAAGGCAATGCTGATATGGCATGGCAAATTACAGAAACTGGATTTATGATGAATCTTTCTTCTTATGTATCCGCAATAATTAATGAGCATTTACCTAAATTATTATCCGCAATAAATAAAGAAAATGTTACAAAATGGTTGGTGCATCCAGGAGGAGTAAAGATTTTGGACGAATGTCAAAAAACACTAGGCATTAATAAAAATGACCTTGAAGAGTCATATACAACACTTGAAAACTATGGCAATATGTCATCACCAACCATTTTGTTTGTAATAAAAAAATATTTAGAAGCTCGCACAGAAAAATCCAATGGTAATGTTTGTGCTTTGGGTTTTGGACCCGGATTAAGTATTGAATCAGTAACGTTTGCCGATGTTTAAAAATAGAAGCAAGAGACTAGAATTACTTGATGCGGATGAAATTCCTGAAATGGATTTGTTTCAAAATCTAAAAGAGCTTCATTTTATAAATAAGTTTTTGGGAGGCTATAGAATCACTTTTGATGGACTAAAAAAAATAATTAAAAACGATAGAGAGTATACCTTAATTGATATAGGCAGCGGGGGAGGAGATACCTTGAAAGAAATAAATGTTTGGTGTAAATCCAATAAACATAAAATAAATTTGCTTGGAATTGATTTGAAACAAACTTGCATTAATTATTCTTTACAGAACGAGGAAATAAATGAAATAACTTTTATTTGTGATGATTATTTGAATGCCTTAAAACACATCAACAATATTGATATAATTCACGCATCCTTATTTTGTCATCATTTAAGTGAAGATAAAATTATAGAGCTAATTGCATTTGCGCAAAAGGCTAAGGCAACATTATTAATCAATGATTTGGAGCGAAATCCGATTGCATATTATGCAATTAAATTTTTAACCTCTCTGTTCTCAAGTTCTTATTTAGTAAAGAATGACGCTCCACTTTCAGTATTGCGTGGTTTTAAAAAACGTGAATGGAAAAACATCATTGAAAAAAGTAATGCAACAAATTACTCATTAAAAAATATGTGGGCATTTAGACATCAAGTTATTATTTATGCAAACAAATAGTGATTCTAAATTATACGATTGTGCTATTATCGGAGGCGGTCTTGCAGGATTGTGCTTGTCTATAAAACTTGCTAAAAATGGTAACAGTGTAATTTTATTTGAGAAAAATAAATACCCTTTTCATAAAGTTTGTGGAGAATATATCTCACTCGAAAGTTGGGACTACTTAATAAGTTTAGGACTAGATTTAAAAGCTATGAATCTTCCTATAATTAAGAAACTTAGGGTATCTGCTGAAAATGGTTACGTGTTGGAATCTTTGCTTGATTTAGGTGGCTTTGGTGTAAGTAGGCACAAACTTGATTATGAATTATTTGAACTGGCAAAAGCAAATGGTGTATTGGTATTAGAGAATTGTAATGTTCTTAATACTGAAGTGATAAACGATATTTATACCATAAAAACGAGTATGGGTAATTTTGTATCAAGAATTGTTTGTGGTAGCTATGGAAAAATTACTCCTTCGTTTGTTATTGATAATAATACAAAGTCAAAAGGAAAATATGTTGCTATTAAATATCATTTAAAAACCAATCTTGCTGCCGATACCATTGAACTTCATAATTTCAAGGATGGCTATTGTGGAGTTTCAAAGATTGAAGAGGATAAATATTGTTTCTGTTACATCACAACAACAAAAAATTTAAATAACTCAGGCAATGATATTAAACTGATGGAGAAAAATATTTTGATGAGGAATAAGTATTTGGAAAAATATTTTACGCATTCAAATTTTATTTTTGACAAACCAATTGCAATCAGTAAAATTTCATTGAATAAAAAATTTACATACCATCAAGATATTTTTATGTTGGGTGATGCTGCTGGTGCAATTGCTCCATTATGTGGCAATGGCATGAGCATAGCAATTAGAGCTTCAAAAATATTAGCTGATAATTTAAACTTATATTTTAAAAATCAAATTTCAAAGTCTGATTTAATTAAAAATTATAGCAAAATTTGGAACGAAAATTTTTCAACCAGAATTAAGATTGGTTATCATCTTCAAAAACTATTTGGTAAAAAAAATCTCACTTTTTTTGCTTTAAAATTCTTGTCTTATTTTCCACCTATTTTAAGGTATATTATTTCTCAAACCCATGGAGAAAAAATAAAAATTACTTAACTGTTTCAATTTCTAAATAATTTTATTTCTTTCGCTTCAATTAATATTAAAAAAACATGAAAAGAATATTTACAACTTCTTCTATTTTATTATTTACGTTATTATTAAAGGCTCAAATTCCAAGCTATATTTCTACTAACGGACTACTAGCCTGGTACCCATTTAATGGTAATGGAGCAGACTCTAGCGGCAATGGAAATAACCTTACCAATACAGGTGCAACTTTTTTTGCAGATAGAAACGGAGTGGCAAATGCTGCTGCAAGTTTAAATGGTACTAGTAATTATTTTACTAGAACAAATCCTACTTTTACTTTTGCCGCTACTGACTCATTCACTTACTCTTTCTGGATGAATAAAGCTAGTCAAACCACACAAGGTATTCCTTTAATGTCTGGCACTAATACTACAAATGTCTTTATAAGTATTATGCAGTGTACCAATACAGTATTTCAATTCGGTGTCAATAAACAACAATCTACTTGGACTTGGGCTAACGCTACTCCTACATTAAATGTTTGGGATAATTACATAGGCACCTATAGTGGAGGAGCAATGACGCTGTATAAAAATGGTGTAGTTGTAGCAAACGCAACATTCTCTGCTCCAGGCTCAATTGCACAAAATATACCGTTGTATATCGGTAAAGGTTTAGGGTCAGATGGCTATTTTAAAGGTGGCATTGATGACGTAGCTATTTGGGGAAGAGCATTGAGTTCACAAGAGGTTACAGATGTTTATAATAGCGTTATCACTTCAGTAATAAATGTAGAGGATAATAAACAGATTTCGGTTTTTCCTAACCCAGTAAGTAATGAATTTGTTTTAAAGAATAATTTTAGAATCGGTTCACGCTATTCTATTTTTGATGTATTAGGTAAGGAAGTATTGTCAGATATTGTAACTAATAATAACCAAAGGGTTGTTATATGTAATCTAGAAAATGGAATATATTTCCTAAGAAGCGAAGGCTTATCTGGTAAATCAATTAAATTAATTAAAGAGTAAATTAAAAAATAATAACAAATAAAAAAGGAGCAGTTTTACTGCTCCTTTTTTTATAAACTCCATTTTTTATTACCAACCCAATATCCAAGCAAAAATTAAAGGAGCTACAATTGTAGCGTCACTTTCAACAATATATTTTGGAGTTGTAATGTCTAATTTACCCCAAGTAATTTTTTCATTAGGCACCGCACCGGAGTATGAACCATAGCTTGTTGTTGAATCTGAAATTTGACAGAAATAACTCCAAAAAGGTACATCGTGCCACTCCAAATCTTGATACATCATTGGTACCACACATATTGGGAAATCTCCAGCTATACCTCCACCAATTTGAAAAAAGCCAACTCCTTTGCCGCCTGAATTATTTCTGTACCAATCGGCAAGCCACACCATGTATTCTATTCCACTTTTCATGGTTGTTGCTTTCATTTCATTTTTTATGATGTATGATGCAAAAATATTTCCCATGGTAGAATCTTCCCATCCTGGAACAACAATTGGAATATTTTTTTGAGCTGCAGCCAACATCCAAGAATCTTTAGGATCAATTTCATAATATTGTTCTAATACTCCACTCAAAAGCATTTTATACATATATTCATGCGGGAAGTATCGTTCATTATTGCCTTCAGCATCTTTCCATATTTTATGAATGTGTTTTTGAAGTCTTCTGAAAGCTTCTTCTTCAGGTATGCAAGTATCGGTAACTCGGTTGTAATGGTTTTCTAATAAGTCCCATTCATCTTGTGGGGTCAACTCCCTATAATTAGGTACACGTTTATAATGACTATGTGCAACTAGGTTCATAATATCTTCCTCAAGATTTGCTCCAGTACAAGAAATAATTGCAATCTTATCTTGACGAATCATTTCGGCTAGCGATTTTCCTAACTCAGCTGTACTCATTGCGCCAGCTAGGGTTACCATCATTTTACCGCCTTCGTTCAAGTGTGTTTCGTAACCTTTTGCCGCATCTACAAGTGCAGCAGCATTAAAATGTTTGTAGTGCTTTTCTACAAACTGTGAAATTGGACCTTTATTCATCATTATTAATTTAGGGTTGCGAATCTAAATAAATCTGTCAGCTTTTTTAAATCTTGACTTTTTTAATATCAATTATTTAATTCAATAAGAAATTTTATGGTATCAATATTGTCAGCATAATCCCAAAGCATAGGAGTTTGACTTTTTCCAAAGTCTATTGATGAAACAATAGCTTCGTGGCTGCTAACAATGCACTGTATGTTATTTTTATGAACTTCAATATCATTTATTACTTCTTGAATTTCTGAATAGTATTGATAATTTAAAACAGCAACAGGACTCGAAAAATCTTGCGACTCTCTGATGATTAAAAAATTATTATCAAGAAACGGTAAGCTATTCATTAAATATACTGCTCTATTGTAATCATAATTGTTTGCATATTTATTAATATTGGCGACGTAACCAAAACTGAAAATCGATTCGAAAAAATTTGAAAACTCGTATCCTATTGGCACATAGAGTTTATTTACATTTCTGCATCCTAAACCAAAATAGTCGAATATGTCATGTCCTAAATTTTGCAAATCTATGCTCAACTCATTACCAGATAGTACAGCAATACTATTTCTGTTTTTACGAATTATATTTGGGTATTTACCAAAATAAGATTCGAAATAGCGTGCAGTATTATTGCTACCGGTAGCAATTACGGCATCAAAATCTTCTAATTTACCTTCTACAATTTTAATTAAGTACTTAAATCGTGGTTCAGATTCAATTAGTTTATCACAAATAATCTTAGGTAATATTGAATCGTCTTTACTAGTTTTAACGATAGCAGCATTTCCTGAAATTAGTACACATAATAAATCATGAAAACCAACCATTGGAATATTACTAGCCATTATTATTCCAATATTTTTTGTTGAATTATCATCACTCATGTGATAAGCGCTTAGCCATTCAATAAGGTTTTCTTCTTTTAGCATTTCGCTTATTGAATTCAATGATTTTGTTACTGATTGCTCAGTAAACCAACCATTACTATTATAAACAGAGCCTAAAATTGGTTTTATAGAATGATTGAAAAAATAAGATTCACTATTTATTTGTTTGCCTAACTGAACAAATGCAGCAACTCTTTCAGATAATGTTAAAGTCATAATTTATTTTAGAATTCAAACCTAATTCAATTATTATATTTTAAGAAAAAACATTAGCTATAAATTGCTTTTTTAATGTTTACCAATCAAGAAAATACCAATTGCATTTATTTTTTAGTTCAACTAAAAAATAAATATGCAATGGTTAATGCCGATACTACGTGAAATTAGTACAATAAGAGCATGCTGCAATTGGACTAAATTGAAAGTGTAATTGGTATAATATAGAAATTTTGCTCAAATTACTTGTGGTTTGAGGTAATTGTATCGTCCTATTAAAGTTGTTTGTATAATAACAGCGCAAAAGAATATTGTCGTCTTCAACTGTATAATTTAATTGCGCATTATAACTTATCTTTCCTTTACGCTAAGCGTTGAAAAGTATAATACTTGTTTTCTTACTACCATTAAGTAAACGAATTAGTTGCTACTGAAAAAATGTGGCTAAATTTAAACGAGTGTTCACAAATAATTTATACAAATGAATAAAGGAGAATTTCAAATAACGGTAACTATTCCAAATTTTATTAATTTCTAGAATGCTGCTCTTAATTGCACCCCACCATTATGAATCATTTTTGATGTTTCAGATTTTCTACCATCGTATGTAATACTTAATTGTAAATTGGTGCTTAGCGATTGCTGATATGAAATGTTCCAAACATAATTTTTACCATTTTGCAATGATTCAAGCATTTCGAATGCAATTGGTGAGTTAACGTCTGCATCAAATTTTATAATTGAAAGAGTGAACTTGGCTTGCAAACTACTCTTACCGCTTACATTATACTTGGCTTCTGCCCCAATATTATTAAATAAAACTGTAGCGGGAATTTCAGGTGATAGATTTTTTTTAATTTTATAACCATAGTTTATTGATGTCCTGAATGCAACACTTGGTTGAAAAATAATTGACGGAATTATATCTATGTAATTTATTTTATAGTTTCTATTATTAAAAAATTCTGATTTATTTTCTTTTATTCCAGAATTACCTTCAGCTGTTAAATTGAATTTAGTACTTATGGCATATCTTATTTTAAGTGTGTTTTGTGTCAGTCTTCGTTCTTCTTTTCCATTTACCAGAAGGCTAGTATTCCTATTTTCAATTATTGTGTATTCAATTGCGAAAACAGAATTGTTACGGTTAAAGGCAAATGTGTTTCTTGCTTGTTGACTCAAGGTTACTAGCGAACTATCGTTACTATTTCCACTAAGAGGATTTAAAATATTTAGACTAAAGTCACGACCAGTTTTCCTATCTATCCTGTAAATACTTTGGTTATAAAATCTAGCCAAAAACTTTTTAAACTTGCTAGTACTATTATTAAAATAGGCAGCAGGGTTAATTGTTAACACCTGATTTAATTGATTGTTATAAGCTTTTACAAATTCGTTGGTAGGTGTAAACACTCTTAAATATTGTGCTTTATCTTTAAAAACGGCAACTTCAAACTCATTTAATTCCTTTACATTATTATCATTATAATCTATCCAAGTATATATTCCTTGTCCTGCGGCCACCTCAACAAATGAATACTCTTTTTTTGTTTCAAGTCCACTCGAAAATTCATAAAAGCTGTTTGTAGTAATAAGCCCTTTCAAAATCTGAAATGTAGCCTCTTCTCTAGTAAGTAAAGTATTCTCTGGCTTAATAATCGTTATTGTTGAATCAACTATTTGGAGTGTTCTGTAATTAATAGTGCTTTTAAACTGTTGTTTATTTTTAGAATTATAACCAAAGCTAGCTTGCCAAGTTTCTGCTTTTGCAACCTCTACAAATGAATTGTTTTTTACCGACCAATCTTTTCTATTGGTATAATTTCCTTTAATCCATGTTCTATTTGTATCAAGTGTTGCCGCAAAAGTTTGCCATTCAAAAAAGTTTGTATTCGATGAAAGTAAATTGTCTTTTATTGTGGTAAATCTATTTCGTTCTTGTTCTTCGGAAGCACCTATCGCAACTTTTTTAAGTATATTTTTTTTTATAATTATTCTATGCCTTAAAAAATCACTCGTGTTATTTGTTGTTTTCACATCCAAATAACTTGCTGTTGAATTGATAGTTAAATCATTTTTAAAATAATTGTTAGAAAAATTATGTCTAATTCCTTGATAATAATTTTGTTCGATAAATGAATTTATGGTATATGAAATGTTACCAAAACTAGCAGTAGTAAGATTTAGATTAACTGCACTGATGTGTTGTAAATTCTTTGTAGAATGTTTTTCTAAGTTCCAATCACGGTCAAATTCAACTGTTCTAAAACGCTCAATTGCAGTAAAGTTTTTGTCAACCAATTCAAAGTTAATATTTGCTTTAAGAACACTTTTTAGTGTGTCATTTGCATGAAGTAAATTGTTATTATACCACTTTGTTTTTAAACCAAATCCTATGTCGTTTCTACTATCTAAATTAGAAAATGTATTAACATCGTTTTTAGATATTGCAGTCTCAACACTAATTTTATTGTGGGGGTTTAAGATTTGCTCTACTCCTGCGTTTACCATTATTTTTTGCTTTGGAGTTACAAGCAAAATCACTGGTTCAAATCTTCCTTGTCGTACTCCATTTATTGGTGCTACCCAAGCGTAAACTTTTCCGTTGGCAGCACTCTGAGACAATATATAATTACCTCTACCAACACCAACGTCGCTAAAGCTTAAACGATAGCGGGCTTTTTCTGGATTAATACTGTACTTAAATATTTTTTTGTAAGTAACAAAACCAACAGCCGTGTCTAAATTCTCATACAAAATAGTTGTAGCGTTAAATTCAACAGTATCTATATTATAATCTACAGCGTTATTTAAGCTATCACCAATTGACGCAAGAATATTTTGTTGTCGTTCATTTAATGTTTGTAAGAGTGGCTTATTTTTATTGTCCTGTTCCGAGTAAATATTAAAAAATGAATTGGTATTTTTAGAATGATATTCGTTGCCAAATTGAACTAAGCTACGAGCATAATTTTTATCACTATATTGAAATTCAACAAAAACTCTTCTATCTTTTGTTATTTGGCGTTTGGGCATAAACCTTATTTGCGCTGAGTTATAATCAATTACATAATCAAATTCCAAACCTCTTTTTAATAATTGTCCATCCATAAATACGCGTTCACTTCCCGATAGTACAATTACAAATAATTCATTGTCTGCTCCTCGCAATGGGTAAGGGCCTTGGTTACCCTCAACAATAGGCAATTGATAGCGGTTAAACTTACCCCTCGAAATTGCTGCTGCTCCTGAAAATGCAACCATCTTATTAGTATCTGATTTTAGCCTAAAGGCATTATTAATCAAAGCTCCTTGACTTCTTTTATTATAAACAGAGAAGTAAGATGTTACTGGCTTTGGCAGTGTATAGTCGCCAACGGTTAGTTTAGTTTTGTCGTCATAAAGTTGTATAAATACTTTGTCAAATTCCTGAAGTTGTTGGGTATTACCATCAGGCTGTATCGGAATATTATCATCAGCGATTGCGGCAAGTATATTTATACGTTCATTTAGTCTGCCATTTAATTGAAGATTTAACTGTGAGTTTACAACTAAATCTTGGTTGTTTCCAAAATTTACGCCACGGGCAATACTTCCATTTTTACTGAGTTTATCAGTGAATAAAAAATCTGTCTTTTGCTCTTCGGCATTATATGAAAACTGATTGTAATAGTTTGGCGCAGGATTTTCAATCAGCTTAAAATCTTTATGAAAAAAAGGTTTTGATAAGGAATAGGGCAGTACTTTATAGGAGCATAAAATAGTATCGAATTTCGTTGATCCTTTTTTATTAAAAATTAATATTGACTTAATAAAATCAATGCTGTATTCATCACTATTTAGCTCAGGATAAATGAGTCGAAAGCTATTAGGAACTATGGATAGACTATCGATTAGTAAAGTGTCATTTGTATAAACTAATTTACTAAAACGCAGGTTTGGCTCATATTTTTGCTGTGCATGAGCATAATCTAATACAAGCAATAAAAGTATAAGCCAAAATAATTTCACGGTGCGAAAATAGCAATAAGCAATAACGATTTTTTTGTAATTATATTGTTCAATAATTAGCTTAATAAAATAAATAACCAAAAGAAGTTCTAGAATTTCTTTTGGCTATTTAAATTTCAACTTACCTTAGTAGGAAACTAACGGGGTAAGTAAATTGCACTTTTGCAGGTTGTCCATTTTGCATTCCAGGTTCCCAGGTTGGCATCGATTTAATTACTCTCAATGCTTCGGTCTCTAAACCTTTGCCACCTTTCACCCCTCTTACAATTCTTGCATCTTCAACCTTACCTTGCTTGTTTATAACAAAATAAACATAAACGGTACCTGAAATGCCAACTTCTTTTTCAAAATCAGGATACTTGATGTTATTTTTCATGTACCTCAATAAATCATCATCACCATTACCAAATATTGGCATTTTACCTACAATAGTATTTATTGTGTTATCTTCAATAATCTCTACAATCGGTTCAGGTTCATGGCCTGTAATATTTGTAAAGGGTGTTTCAGTTCCTAATTCCTTGGTTGTACCAGAATTAGAATTCTCAAGTATTTCTTGAACTGCAATACTAGGATCCATTTCTAATGGCTTGTTTACCACCTTTGGTATAACATTAATTTCAGTTGGGACTTTTGCAATTTCAAGTCGTTCTTTTATTTGAGTTACCTCAGGTTTAAACAGAAATAAATTAGGGTCGAGAATTTGAGGTTGTGTATCCTCTGGCAATTCCCTTTCAATCTTTGTTTTACTGGAAAGTAACTGAATAATGTTTGGAATTGAAATTATGAAGGCAATTCCAAAAAAAGCTGCAAACATTGATTTTAAGAGCACATGGTTATATTCGCGCCTTATCTGATATGCACCATATTCCTGATTCTTGCCTTCAAAGACAAGGTTATTACGGTCAGCATATTGTTCGCTTGACCAATCGTAAATTAATTTGTTCAAGTTCATTTTTGTTGGGTTTTAAAATTTAATTTCCATAGCATAGGCCTTGATATTCATACATGAACTCAGTTCGAAATGATTATTATTGAAGGTAACTAGTATTAATTCAATAGTAAAATCAAAACAATAAATACACCATACCCTGCAAGGAGTATTAACTTAGGAATCAGAAATAATAGTAGAATACAAAACTACTTTACTAAAAAGAACAACGTTGGGATAAATAGCAATCGCAATTTTTGCGCGCTTTTTTGTGTTGCTATAAATCTTTAGTAAAGAATAATCATTTGTTTTGTGTTTGATTTTTGTGTCATGTGAGTTGGCTTTTACACCAACTCACTAACAATTTTTTTTGTTTTTTATAGTAAGTATTCAGTAATTATTTCAATACGAATTTTACTGGATATGTAAATTGTACTTTCACTGGACGTCCGTTTTGACGGGCAATGCTCCACTTAGGCATATTATTTATAACACGTAATGCCTCTTTGTCTAATCCAGATCCGCCTTTTACACCTCTTACAACCTTTGCATCTTCAATATTCCCTTCTTTATTTACAACGAAGTAAACATATACCGTTCCTGAAATTCCATTTTCTTTTTCAAGTGCCGGATAACTTACACTTTTTTGCATGAACTTCATTAAACCTTCATCACCACCAGGAAAAGTAGGCATTTCTTCAACAGAAACGAATACTTTATTAGCATCTGGGTCTTCAATTACCTCGTTTTTTGTTTCGATTGGTAAATCAACAATATCACCGCTACCTTCTTGCGTAACAACACCCGCATTAGTTTCCTTCAGTTCTTCTTGAGTAGGTGGAATATCTTCTTCTGGAACTTCTTCATTAGTTACCACTGGCGGCACAAATTTAATTGTTTCTTGCACTGGTGGTGGCGGTTCTACAGGAGGCGGTGGCGGCTCATCAGGGTCAACAGGAGGAGCGTCCATTAAATTTACATCATTATCATCTTTTATTACCACCTCTTCAGATTTAAGTGATTCAAGGTATGCAATAATTGCTGGAACGCTAATAGCAAATACTAAGAATACAACTGAAGCAATAACTGCCATTGAGATTGTTTTGTTGTAATCTTTTCTTAGCACAAATGCGCCATATTCGCGGTTTTTACCTTCGAATACTATATTGTTTCTACCGCTGTAAACTACGTTGTCCCAGTCGGCGAGTAAATTATTATCTTTTTCTGCCATAATTTATTGTGCTACAACGTTTTTAATCATTTCTTTTTCGCTTGGCGTAATATCAACAATTGCATAACGCCCTACATTGCAAACATTCATCTCATCTAAAATATCTATCAGATTTTTGTATGTCGATTCATCATCTGCTTTTACTAGTACAATCAAAGCCTTTTTACTACTCTTAATTTCAATGGACTTTTTCTTGTATTCTTTTTCGTCCATCTTGCCATCTTTAAATTCCTGCTTTAGAGCTTTAATTTTACTTACAACACCCCCAATTTCTTCGTTTTTTTCAAGTAATAATTTGTGAATACCATTCGGACCAAAATTTGTAGTTTCAACTGTTGGAGCTGCAGTAGGGTCATCAGCACCAAAATAATAGTAGATTCTATTTTTTTCACTTAACAAAAGGGTTAGCGTTTGTTTCCCTGGAATTTTTGGTGGGTCAACCGTTTTGTCTTTTACAGGCATATTTATTTCCATTGTTTTAGGCTTACTGAAAGTTGTGGTAAGCATAAAAAAAGTAAGTAATAAAAACGCTAAGTCAACCATGGGTGTCATGTCTATTTTGGTAGAGGATTTTTTAGCCCTTACCTTACCACCGTGTTTGCCACCGCCACCGCCACTATCACCGGTATTTACTTCTGCCATTTCTTTATTTATTTGCCCTCCCAACCCTCCCAAAAGGAGGGCTAGCGGAACTGGTTAATATTATTTTAAATTAAGCCTTATTTCCTCCCCTTTGGGGAGGCTAGGTGAGGCTTATTGATTCGCATCTTCCATATCGGTAACCAAATTAAATTTGTTTACCTTATTATCTTGCATTGTTTGTATTACTTGTTTTACAACTGGATATTTAGACTTGCCATCACCTTTGATTGCAATTCTGTATTTTGGATTAGCATAACGTCCTTGTAAAACCCAATCGCTCAACTCATTTTTAGTTGAGTCTGCTGGTATACCTTTTAAGTTTTTCTTATCAAGAGCAACATAAAGTAGCTTTCTTTCTGATGGAGTTTTAGCTAAAAATTCTTTCATGTTGGCCATAGGCACTCCAAAAGAACTAAGTATTTCAAACTGGTGAATTTCTTCTTCAGAAAATTTTATTTGATACTTTTCACCCATCTTCTCAATTACTCTTCGGCGATGATCACGCCCATCAATGTTATAAAACACTTTACCTTTATCGTCAATAAGTATTGTCATTACATCTTTATCAGGAATAATGGTTTCTGATATAGATGATGGTGTGTCAACAATTACAGGCTCATCAGCACGAAACTGTGTGGTAAGCATAAAGAATGTTACTAACAAGAATGCCAAATCCACCATTGGAGTCATATCTAGCGAGGGGCTATTTCGAGGCATTTTTATTTTTGACATACCTTTTTTTAATTATGAATTATGAATTTTGAATTATAAATAGGAGTTACCTCTCCTCCCTTTTGGGGAGGTTAGGTGGGGCTTCTTTTTATTTGTTGTGTTTAGCATCAAATGTTTTTACAATTGAATAACCAGCCTCATCAATGCTATATGTTAACGTATCGATTTTTGTTGAGAAATAGTTATACATAACAATTGCAATTGTAGAACCAGAAATTCCTAAGAATGTATTGATAAGAGCTTCAGAAATACCTGTTGATAAGGCTGTAGCATCAGGTGAACCTGCTTGAGCTAATGCCTGGAATGCACGAATCATACCTACTACTGTTCCAATCAAACCAATTAGTGTTGCAATTGAAGCACAAGTTGAAATGATAACTAAGTTTTTAGACAACATTGGTAACTCCAAAGAAGTTGCTTCTTCAATGTCTTTTTGGATAGCAACTAATTTAGCTTCCTTGTCCATAGCTCCATCAGCTTCAACTTGCTTATATTTAGTTAAGCCGTTCTTGATTACATTTGCTACTGAACCTTTTTGAACATCGCAATCAGCAATAGCTTTGTCAACTTGACCAGCAGCTAATAACTCACGAGTTTTGATTACAAATTTTTCAACACTTCCTTTACCTTTAGCTTTACCAATAGTAATAAAACGTTCAACCGAAAAAGTTAAGATAATTAATAATACGGTTATTAATATTGGTACAATAACACCACCTTTGTAAACGATACCCAACATATTTATTGGATGATTTTCTGTATTACCTTCTTCGAAGTTACCTGCTGCACCTAAAAGAAATGCATAAATTAAATAACCTGCCACTGCACAAACAGGAATAGCTAATGCAGCAAATGCCATTGCAAATTTACTGTCTTCTGAATTTTTTTGATTGCTCATAATTGTTTTGTTATTTGTTTATTTTTTTGTTGTTTTTAAATTTAAGAGTCGCAATTTTAGGAATAATTTTTATTACACCAAATATTAGCGAAGTAAAGCTATAATTTAACTATAAATGTTAATTTAATATTATGTTACTTATGTTATGCAATTATACACTGATATTGTATTATTATTTTAATTTTTTCTTGAATGGTTGAATTAACTATTTAAATGGTAAAATAATCTACTCAAACGGTAAAAGTATGATACTATTATTTTTTCACGTCTAGTAACTCCACCATATCGCCCATCATGCAAAAACCTGCAGATTTCTTAAGAGGCGCATATGTAAATTTTAATTTCTTTCCATCTTTAAGTTTTAAATTAAACTTCTCAATATTTACTGGTTGCAGAATTTTTTTATCCTTCAACTCAATAAGCCATGTGCAACCGTCGATAGTACCTTTCACTAACTTCCCAGTTGTATACTTAGGTTTTGAGATAAAACTTAAATTTAAAATGAGAATGAGTAAGAAGGATAATTTCTTTAATAAATTGTACACTTGTTTGGATGAATTTTAAAATTTATGTATATGAATTAATGGTGATGACCACCTTCTCCATGAACATGTCCATGATTTAATTCTTCTTCAGTAGCATCACGTACAGCAAGTACTTTACCAACAAAGTGCAAATCTTCACCAGCCATTGGATGATTAAAATCCATTACTACTATTTTCTCATTTAGCTCAGCAACAATTCCAATAAGTCTATTACCATCAGCGTCTGTCATTGGTAGTTCATTGCCCACTTCTAACATGTCGTAATCAATTTTACCATCTTCACCTTTAAAGGCTTCTAAAGGCAATTCAACTAAAGCAGTATCGTCATAATCTCCATAACCCCTAGCCGATTCAACCCTGAAGTCAAAAGTATCACCAACTGATTTTCCATGAAGATTTGTTTCAAAATCTTCAATTACACTATTGGTACCGAACAAGAATACAAATGGTTCATTGTCTTTGGTTTTTTCGGCAATTTCTTCGCCTTTTTCTTCGTCATCAGCTATAAATAGAGTATAGCTAACACTAACAACCTTATGTTTATCTATTGTCATAAAAAATAATTTTGGCGAATGTAATTTAATTTGGTTTGAAAGTCAAAAGATAGAATAGAGTTAATCGTATCTGGTTTTTTCTTGAATATAGTAAAACAAGTAAAACTATCTGTAAATCATATTAAAAAATTTATTTAGAAATTTTTGAGATGTTTTCTTTTCTTCAAACATGGCCATATGCGCAGCTTGTTTTAAGAATGCTTTATATGAACGTTTAGGGAGTTTGCTCTGTTGTTCTATTGTCTCTATGGGTACCACCTTATCAGCCTTGCCAGCAAGGAACAGTATTGGGTATTCAGCAAATTTTAAAATTACCTCTCTATTCAGTCTTTGTTTCATTCCTTCTAAGCTATCAATTATTGCTCTTGGAGTGAGTTGCTTTGCAATATTCTCTGAAAGCTGAATCTCAGGCTCGAAAAATTGCAGTAGGTTAGGATTGAATAGATTTAAGATGGCACCTCTAATGTAGTTCCCACGATTTCTTTTTACTAAATTAATACTTCTGGTACGTTCAAGTTTTTTAATTTCAGAATCAGCCAATGCAGTTGAATGAAACAATACCAAACCCTTTAAATTATCAGAGTACATTTCGGCAAATGCCAGTGAAACGTAACCACCCATGCTATGACCTACAATAATGTACCTTCTTAAGTTTAAGTGGTCGAGAACCGACTTTACACTCTCTGCCATTAGTTCCATGGTATGGATGTAGCCATATGAGTCGCTTTGTCCATGACCAGGAAGGTCAATTAATATAATTTTATATGATTTTACGAATTTATCAATATAGCCATCCCATATCTTACTTGAACCTAAAAAACCATGCAGAAATACTATTGCACGGCCTTTTCCATGTACCTCATAATAAATATTTCCTTGTTTGAAGTTGAGTACTGACACAATTAATTTATTTTGAAATGCTAAAGTAAAAATATTTTAAATGTGGTATTGGAATAGTAAACGAAAAATATTTTATAATTTACTATACTAAATGGGATGATTTGTTCTTGATTATTTCATTATTGAGTTTTATGAAGCGATGTTTTGTCTTTCTAATGTTTGATGAGTCGAATACTTAATTCTCTAATAATTTCCTTTTGAATAGTGCAGCTTGTTTTTATATGTTTGCAACCTTTAAAATTAATAAAAATGGAAAGAGTATTAATAACAGGTGCTGCAGGTTTTTTAGGTTCTCACCTATGCGATAGATTTATTAAAGAAGGATATCATGTGATTGGTATGGACAATCTCATTACAGGTGATATGCGTAATATTGAGCATCTGATGCCTTTATCGAACTTCGAGTTCTATCATCACGATGTTTCAAAGTATGTTCATATTCCCGGCGAACTAAAATACATTTTGCATTTTGCATCTCCAGCCAGTCCTATTGATTATCTTAAAATACCCATTCAAACTTTAAAAGTAGGTTCGCTGGGTACTCACAATTTACTTGGGCTTGCCAAAGCAAAAAATGCCAGAATGCTTATTGCTTCAACAAGCGAAGTATACGGCGACCCTCTTGTTCACCCTCAAACAGAAGAATATTGGGGCAATGTTAATCCTATTGGTCCGCGTGGTGTATATGACGAAGCAAAACGTTTTCAAGAAGCAATTACAATGGCTTATCATACTTATCATGGTCTTGAAACCCGCATTGTACGTATTTTCAATACCTACGGCCCAAGAATGCGATTGAATGACGGACGCGTTTTGCCAGCATTTATTGGTCAAGCGCTGCGTGGCGAAGACTTAACCATGTTTGGTGATGGTTCTCAAACACGTGCTTTTTGTTATGTTTCTGATTTGGTTGAAGGTATTTATCGTTTATTATTAAGTGATTATGTTTATCCAGTAAACATTGGCAACCCAAGTGAGATAACCATTAAAGATTTTGGTGAGGAAATTATAAAACTTACAGGTACTTCTCAAAAATTAATCTCATTGCCACTGCCAACTGATGATCCTAAACAAAGAAAACCAGATATTACAAAAGCAAAAGAAATTTTAGGTTGGGAGCCTAAGGTGGATAGGGCAGAAGGGTTAAAGATTACTTACGAATATTTTAAATCATTGCCTAAAGAAGAGCTTTTTAAGAAGGATCATAGGATGTTTAGTTAGTAATTTTAATTTCTTGTAAATTTTTATTGCTCAATAAATTGGTTAGTTTTAATTCTTTGATTAGAAATAGCCTGCTCTTGATTTATTGGAGTTGTATTATTAAATTCCCTTTATGTTAATATAATTTCTGTTAGAGTAATGGGTGAGATATTAAAATTAATATGGTAAAATTTATACTTTGTAGCCGTGATTGATTTTAAGAATATTATACAAAATATTAAATGGAAAAAGTGGCTGCTTGTTGCTTCGTTAATTCCTATAGTTTTAATTATTTTATTTTTTGCATTCAGGAATATTATACTTCATAAGTTAGTTGCATATAAGGTAGAGTCAATACGGATTAATAAAAAAGTAATAGTGAATTATTCCGAAATTGACTTCGATGGAATAAGCGGTATTAAACTCAAGCAATTATCAGTAAAACCACTAGCCCAAGCTGAGTTAATCAATTCTCAAGAGATTTATTTTCACATCAAATTATTGCCATTATTAATTGGTAATATTAGAATTGATGATTTAGAAATTAATGAAACTAAAATTAATATTGTAAAAAAAGATTCCATTAATAACTATTCGTTTTTAATTCGTAAGAAAAGAAAGCAAAATTCAGATACATTAAATACCAACCAAATAAATATTGCAGAAACAGCAGACCATTTATTAGATAATATTTTCGATAATATTCCAAATTTAATAGCAATTAATAATACATCCATTTTTGCTACATTAGATAGTGCACAAGTAAATTGGCAAATACCTACAATACACCTTGATAATGGTCATTTACAATCTACAGCAAAAATTACAGAAAATGCATTGACTGTAAATTGGGTGGTTGATGCTCAAATAAATAAGTCGGATAGAAGACTAAAGTTTAAACTATATCACGATAAAAATCATAATGCCTCTTTACCTTTTTTGGTGAGTAAATTTAATTTAAAATGTGCGTTTGATACTTTGTCGATGAGCATTAATGAAGCGGATTTTGAAGATGATAAATTTTATATTTCAGGCAATGCATCTATCAATAATTTAGTTGCCAATCATTGGAGAATATCACCATCAGATGTTACAATTAAAAATGCATCGTTACAATATAAATTATTTTTTGCAGAAGCAGGCTTAGGCATTGATAGCTCAACTATTTGTATGCTAAATGATATTAAAATAAAACCATATATCGCATATCATACAAGACCTTCGAAGACATTTGCACTTGATATAAAAATACCAAAATGTGATGGGAATTATTTTTTTAATTCTCTACCAAATGGTTTATTCTCTAGTTTGGAAGGTATTAAA
>JBEIDK010000051.1:0-19762 GCA_040383485.1 Flavobacteriales bacterium | reverse complement strand
TTCTAATGGAAGTTTGGAATCTTCATCTTTAACTCCCCCGTCTAAATCGAGCTTCCATGCTTTTTGAGCAAAGCTTGAGGAACCTAAAACAATCATAAAAATAAGAGTTGTTTTAAGTAGTTTATATATCATATTCTTATCTAGCATAAATTTAGACCAAAAACAAACCTACGTGAATACTGACAAAAAAGCAAATTCATACAAAATACTTACAAACACAACATCTTTAATAAATGGATTGTTACTTGTACTAAATTGATAAAATATAAAAATGTTTATAATTTTTGTCCCCTAGCGAAAACGATTTACGTTGTTACATTTAATTTTGAAAGTTTCTTAAAATGAAATCAATACAATATTCAAACATGAAAACAAAAATAAGGCTTACAATTTTTTCTTTGCTTTTTAGCATTGGTCTTTTTGCGCAACCGCAAAGTTTTAATCTATCTGTATGTGGCCATATAAATACGACTCTGAGTATTCCATTTAACAATACAGTTACAATGAATGTGATGAATAACGGAACTGTAATTAATACCCAAACAATAGTAATGACAGGCCCACCAGTTGTTTGCTTTCAACCTGTTTCTATTCAAGCCAATGGATTTTCAATTGCAAATTATACATTAAGTTTATCAATAGATAGTTGTCAACCAATCATCTTAAATGGTACTCTTTCTTCAAATGATTCAGTTGACGTTGTTTTGAATTTGTGTAATTCTAATTGTACTGCCACCATAACAAATTCTTCAGCTACCACATTTCCTGCTTCTTTAACGGCTACAAGTTCTGGCCCTGCACCTTATACTTATTCATGGTCAGATTTTGGTGGAAATATTTTATCTACAACCGGACCTGTGTTTTTCCCTAATGTAAATGGCACAATTTGCTGTACAATAACAGATTCATTAGGTTGTTCAAGTCAAACATGTTATAGCTTTACATCAGCAGGTTCATGCTCAACAACTATTACAGCCATTACACCACCAAATGTGCCTCCAAATTCAGTAATGGGCTTACAAGCAAACACTTTTAATGCCATTGCACCTTTTAATTATAGTTGGTATTTAAATAATCAATTACTAATTGATACAACTATGACCATTACTGTTTCTCAAGGTGGAATTTATACAGTTATTGTGAATGATGCAAATGGATGCATTTCATCTGATAGTATCGTGATGAATTTGAATGGAGTAAGTTGCTCCGCAAACATTTCTTCTATTTCAAATCCTATTGGAGGAATTACATTAACTGCAATGGGAAATGGCACCGCACCTTATTTTTATTTTTGGTCTAACGGTGATTCATCACAATCAATTGTCTCAATGCAAGCAGGCTTCTACAGTGTAACAATTATAGACGCTGTAGGGTGTGTTTCAATTGCAAGCATTATAGATACGGTTTCTTCTAATCCTTGTTCTGCAACAATTAATTATTCATCTCCACTTTTAGGTATACCTGCAATGCTTGTTGCAACAGGCACAGGCGTGGCTCCTTTAAATTATACATGGACTTTAAATGGAACTCCACAATCATCAAATGGAAGCACAATAAACCCTTCTGGAATAGGTACATATTGTGTATTAATTACAGATGCAAATGGTTGCACATCCCAAGCGTGTATTACTTCTAATTCAGGATTAAATTGTCAAACCATAATAGTTGATAGTGTTGTTTGGAATGCTCACATATTATATGCTTACAGTTCAAGTGTTGGTCCTTTTACATATTCTTGGTCAATAAATGGTATCCCTATTTCTAGTAACAATCAATCTTCTATTTACGCTCAACAAAGTGGATTATATTCCGTTACAATAACTGACGCTCAAGGTTGTGTGTCTACAGATTTGCTTTATGTTAATTTACCGGGTTGCCTTCCTGTAACATCTATAGGATTGACTTTTAATGGTGTAACAAGTATTACGGCAGGTAGTACTGGCATACCACCGTTTATATATTCTTGGACATTGAATGGACTACCATTTTCAAACCAACAAACAATTACAACAACAATTAATGGAACATATTGCTATATGGTAACAGATTCGGCTGGATGTGTAGCGAGTTATTGCTACAATAATACCGTCAATCCGCAAGGAAGCTGCAGTGCTTACTTTTCATACATTATAGATAGTTTGTTCTTGCCTTTTGGAAATTCAGTACTTATTGATTTTACATCGTATCCAAATGGCACACCTCCATTTACATATCAATGGAACTTTAGCGATGGTACTATGTCAAATTTGGCTAATCCTCAACATATGTTTTATACTTCAGCAAATATGTGGAATTGGGCTGACCTTACGATAACTGATGCAAACGGTTGTATTTCAAATTATTCTAATTCTGTTATACTTCCTATCTTTGCTCAGAATTGTAGCGCATACTTTACTTCAAGCTCTGCCTATAATCCCGCCTCAGTAGGTGAGGTTAATTTTCAAAATCAGAGTTTAGCAATGGATTCTAGCACCACATATTTTTGGAATTTCGGTGACGGAACAAGTTCAACATTAGAGAATCCAACTCATATATATACTGTTTCAGGAACTTACTACATAACTCTTTCAATTTCAAATGGCAATTGTAATTCTACCTTCGCAATGAATAATTATATTGACTTAAATTGGTGGAATTCAAATCCATATTCTGGAAATTGTAGTGCAGGATATGTTATATTAAATGCAACTGGCATACCTGGCTTAGCTTATATTATTGATGTTTCTCAAGTAAACAATCCATTTTATACATGGAATACGAGCAATGGTTTTATGAGTAATAACCCAACCCCATTTTTTAACCTAACAGGTTTAGCTACTTATACATTGTGCGTAACTGTAACTGACACAATCAACGGTTGTAATGATACCTTCTGTGATAGTTTATCAATTGACTCATTGGGCAATGTTGGAAGAAATCCGATACAAACCTTCTCTAATTCAAATGCTAGTGTAGGTATAGCTGTAATTTTTTCACCAAAGGCTACGTCTCCAACCAGTATTAATAATGTTAGTTTAGACTCATCAATTAGTTTAATTCCAAACCCAGCAAATAACCTAATTACGATTAATTTTAAGAATACAGTAAAGGACAATTTGGTTGCAAATATTATTGATATTGCTGGAAATTTAGTTCTTGAACAAATGTTAATTGGTGAAGTTAATAGAATTGATGTTTCTAATTTAAGTAATGGAACTTATTTTGTAAAAATAAACTCAAATAAAAATACTAAAACTCTAAAACTCATCATAAATCACTAGTTAATAATTTGATTGTTGTCAAAATGCGGACGAGTAAAATTGTCCGCATTTTCTAGTTTAAAAGTTACAAAATGAAATAAAATTACGTGGATAAACTAAACTCATTAATAGAACAGTGCAAGAGCAATAATCGTAAAGCCCAATCGGAACTTTACGCTTTATGGTTTTCACCGTTAATGAGAATTGCAAGAAAGTACAAAAATAATGAGGAAGATGCAGCTTCAATAGTGAATGATTCTTTTTTTAAGGTATTTACAAACATTAAGAACTATAAACCGGAAGTACCTTTTGAAGCATGGATTAAGAGAATAACAATAAATACAGTTATTGATGAGTTTAGAAAAAATAAAAAGCACAAAGCTGTTTTAAAATTAGATGACTTTGTCAGTACCGATTTTTTAGAAAATGATTTGGTAGAAAATATTGCAGAAAATGATTTTAGTGCCAAGGATATTCTAAACTTAATTGAACAACTAGATGATGAGGAAAAGGTGGTTTTTAATCTTTTCGAAATTGATGGTTATTCACATATAGAAATTGCCAAAGAGCTGGAGGTTTCTGAACGCACAAGTAAGAGATATTTAGCAAGTGCTAGAAATAATTTAAAAAAAATGGTTTCGAAATTATTCGAAACAATAAACATGATTTTACTATGATGAACCTAATTAAAATAATTAAGCAAAAATTAGAGCATCAAAATTTTGATGAAGCTAATAAATATTGGCCTATTCTTGAGGATAGACTTAATAATGCAATGCCTGTTAAAAAGAATAATAGAAAATTTTTATGGCTTTTGTTACCTATCGTTTCAGCTGTTAGTGCTATAGTTTTTATTTCAAACAATAATCCCAAATCAAACCTTGCTTCGATTAATAAACACCCAAAAATAGTAGCAAATAATACAAAATATATAAGCAATAACCGAAAACCAAAAAATACTAAAACGCTAAGTTCTGAAGCTATTAAATCTGATATTTCGAATAATGAAAAGAAAGGAAAATTACTATTAAATAGAACCAGAAATATTAATAATATCGAGAAGAAAAACATTAATAAATTAATTGCTAATAATGAAAAAATAGACTCTGAAAAGATAGTAGATACGCAAATTAATTTTGAAAAAAATGAATTGAAAAAATTATCATCCTCGACAAGCACAAATAGTATCATAAATAATAAAAGGAGAAGAAAAAGCAACCAAATAAAACCAAAGAATGTTAGTCTTTCTGATGATAAGTTAGAGGAAAATTTACTAGTATTATCTAAGAGCAGAGTAAATGACTTTGAACTTATTGCAGTTAAAGGTTTAAGCTTAATGTTGAATCCTGATAGTAATAATAATGAAAGACCTGTTTTAGTTGAGAATACTAATGAACAAGCTAGTTCAAATGCCGAAGAAAAAAAAGCTGAATTGATTGGATTACCTGCCACTAAGGGACATGAAGATTATACTAAGAATAATGGCCCAAAAACTAATTTTAGTATTAACGTTTATGGAGGTGCAAATTATATAGGCAAGAGGATATTCAATGCTAAAAATCCCGATAATAATTATACAACCCGCAGGAAACAAGAAGAAAAAAATAATATTACTTCCACATTTGGATTAGACTTAATTTATACAAAGAATAAATGGAGTTTTACATCTGGCATTAACTATCATTCTCAATCTGAAACTAGAAACTATAACAATAAGTTTTATAGAAATATTGAGGTATATGATCCTTATTGGGAGTCGTCGGTAAATAATGTTTGGGAACATTTTACACATAATTTTACTCTTACACATGTAAGCACTCAACTTCATACTAGTATAGATACAATTAGTTACTATGATAGTAATAACGGTAGTTATGCCACCGCAACTGTGAGTAACACTTCGCTGGTTGTTGATACAGATATTGTTACACATACAGTGGTTGATTCTAATATGGTTAGCAAAGTTGATTCGGTACAAAAAATAAGGACTAGTACAAAAAGAGTTTTAGTCACTGATAAAAATCAAACTAATTTGGTTGGAAAAAATACTATCACCTATTTAGAGGTTCCAATTTTAGTTGGCTATCAAATGCAATACAATAAATTGAGTGTGGCAATAAAAACAGGAATAGGACTTGGGGTTCTTACTTCTCAAAATACATATTACATAACTAACGATTTGTCAACTATTACGGAAATAAAACCTGAAAGTTATAATAGACTTCTTTACAATTATATTCTAAGATTATCATTCACTTATAATATTAATAAAAGGTTTGGTATTTATATTGAGCCAAGTTTTAGAGCTAATATTAATAGCGTGTTAAAGAAGGATAATAAATTTCAACAAAAATATTATAACGCTGGAAGCAATATAGGATTGAATTACAAGTTTTAAATTAATATTTGATTAATACAGCAGTATAGTAATTATTATGCTCTATTGTTATTAATATCGAAGGTTTTATGATTTTATTTTTTACTAAAATAAATACTAGATTCGCGAAAATCTTCATTGATGAATAAAAAGCTAAAATCAGTACTTCAATTTACATTCTTTCTTGGCCTTGGTTTATTTTTGGTTTATTATGCATTTAGTGGCCTTACTACTAAAGAAATTAATGATGTAAAACAATCTTTTATAAATGCTAATTACTGGTGGATTGGATTAGGTTTTATAATATCAGGCATAAGTCATTTGTTGCGTGCTGCCCGATGGAAAATGCTACTACAACCCATGAATTATAACCCTAAACTCTCTAATAGTTTTTATGCTGTCATGATTGGTTATTTAGCCAACTTAGCATTTCCAAGATTGGGTGAAGTGAGCAGGTGTACCGTGCTTACTAAGTATGAAAAAATACCATTCACCACCTCATTCGGTACAGTAATTACAGAAAGAATAATTGACACTTTAACTTGGTTTGTATTACTTGTTTTAACTGTGCTTCTGCAATTTTCTACTTTGTATTCTTTCTTGAATAACAACGTCATCATTCCTCTACAATCAAAGGCGTCAAAATTTCTTGATAATAAGTTGTTGCTTCTTTCGTTGGTTGTAATTTTTATCTCAATTACACTTATAATATTTTTAAATCGAAATAAAATAAAGAACCTACAATTTATAAGTAAAATTAACGGGGTTCTAAATGGTTTTATAGAAGGTTTAATATCTATAAAAAAACTCGAAAAACCTTGGCTATTCTTAATGCATTCTATTTTAATTTGGTTTTGCTACATTCTTGTAACCTATGTAAGTACTTTTTGTATGCCGCAAATAGCTCATGTAGGTTTTGGGGCATCAGTTGCAATAATTGCCTTTGCAACCTTTGCGGTGGTTGCCACTCAAGGCGGAATAGGAGCATACCCATTATTAGTAATGCAAGTATTATTATTGTATGGTGTCGATAAAGTTTCGGGCTTAGCATTTGGTTGGATTATTTGGAGTGCTCAAGCATTACAAAATATTTTGTTTGGGTTATTGAGCATGGTTTTACTGCCCATCACAAATAAAGAATAAGTAGACTTTAGTTGTTTTTAATTTTAAACAGTTTTACATTTAGAAATTGAAAATTATTTACTTATTACTTTACTTATTTAATTATTAACCCAATAATATATTTAAAATGGATTCAGCTAACAAAAGAATTGTTTTGGTAACAGGTGCTACAGGTGGCTTAGGTACTGCAATGTGTAAAAAATTGTATGATGACGGGTACCATGTCATTGGTAATTATAGAAATAAAACTAAGGCAGAAGAGTGGCAGAAAATCTTACTTTCCGAAGGTTACCAAATAGATATTTACGAGGCAGATGTTTGTGATTTTGAAAGCTGTGGTAAAATGATTGAAAAAATTGAAACAGAAATAGGTACCATAGATACTTTAGTTAATAATGCTGGTATAACCCGTGACGGTAGGTTTGCTAAGATGAGCTTGGAAGATTGGAATGCTGTAATCAATTCAAATCTAAACAGCGTATTTAATTGTACCCGTCACGTTATTAATGGTATGATTGAAAGAAAGTTCGGACGTATTATTAATATATCATCAGTAAATGGGCAACGTGGGCAATTTGGGCAAGCAAACTATAGTGCTGCAAAAGCAGGAATGCACGGCTTTACAAAAACGTTAGCCATGGAGGTTGCAAAGTCAGGAGTAACTGTAAATACGGTTTCGCCCGGTTATATTGGTACCGATATGGTGATGGCAGTGCCCGAAAAAATTAGAGAACAAATTGTTGCACAAATTCCAATGGGCCGTTTAGGAGGCACGCATGAAGTTGCTTACTTAGTTAGTTTTTTAGCTAGCGAAGGAGCCAGTTTTATTACCGGAGCTAATATGAGCATTAATGGAGGGCAGCATGTTTATTAAATTATAAAAGGCAATAAAAAAGCGGTTGTCTAAATTCTAAACAACCGCTTTTTTTTATTTGATTACTTGCACATAACCAGTCATTGGCTCAGGTGCTTTTCTTCCTGGAGGATCTTGATAAGTTACTATGTAATAATAAGTTCCTGAATCAACATCAGCGGCATCCCATCCATCTTTATTTTTATAATCGGCCGATTCAAATACTTTTTTACCCCATCGGTTATAAATTAAAACTGATGTACCTGGATATTCTTCAACCGCATCAATAATAAACCTTGCATTGGCAGCATCACCGCTACCAGGTGTAAACACATTAAATGTTTTAGGATTACATGTTGGTTTTCTTGCAACCTTCATTGTATCCGATTTACTCACATTACAAATATCTGTTACAGTAATTACATAAAGAATTGTGTCAATTAGGTTATCTGAAATAGTTGTGTAAGTATCAATTGAATCTGATCCTGAAATTGGATTTGTACTATTGCTTGTCCAATTGTAAGCAAAACCACCATTATTGTAATTTTGACGGCTAACATTGGCATATATTGGCATTCTTGCATCTGGGCAAGCCGCAGTATCATTACCTGCTGTTAATACTATACTTCTATAAGTTTGAAGCCTAACCCTCGTTCTTGCAGTGTCAGTATTATTGCAAACATCAGTTACAATAAACTTAACAAATACTCCATTGGTATCGCTTGGTATTATATTAAAATCTAAAGTATTATTACTTGTTCCTTCCCATAAATATACTTGATTTGGTGCACCTCCAGTTACAGAAGCTTGTAATGTAATATTTGTACCAGGACAGTCTACCGTTGTGTCAGGTGTTGAAGTTGCAATAAGTGGAGCATAAATAGGAACAACAATATTAATGCTTCTATTAATCCCTGTAGTGTTACATTGGTCCGTTACATTTACTGAATAGTTTTGTGTTGCTGTAGGATTAACCGTTGCCGTTGAAACAGTACTCGCAGAACCTAACCAAGTGTAGTTAAGTGGAGCCAATCCAGTAGCTGTAACAGTTAAGTTAACAGGGTCACCAGCACATACAACAGTATCTGTTGATGCTGTAATATTATTTACTACAAGTGGTTGCGAAACTTGAATATTTAAGGTAGAACTTACAGAATAAGGTACCGCGCAAACAGTATCATAAACTGTTACTGTTACTGGTCCATCTGTTATCCAAGAATATGTTGCAAAATCCGTGGTACTTGTATTCCCTCCTGACCAAGAAAACCCAAACCCTGAAGTTGAAGAATTTGTTCCAAATGCATTTGCAAATAAGTCAGTTAAAACACCAGGACAGACTGGAGAAGGGTTGGTAACAAATACAGTAACACTATCAAAGTCTACAATACTTATAAAAAGAGAAGGAGTTGCACCACTACATTGGCTTATCTGATTAATCCCTATGCTTACACTTTCGCTAAATTCCGGAATATTGTCGGGAGTAATTATTAATGGTACAATTACTAAACTATCTCCTACATTAAAATTAATGGTACTCGGAAAAGGAGCATTACCAGTAGTATGATAATCAGTACCATTTGTTGCAGCACCAAAAGTAGGACCAATGTTTACACTTAAAGAAAGAGGAATAGTTGAAGGGTTATCCAATTCAAACTCTACAAAAATTGTATCCCCACAATTCTCAACAGTCTGACTATTAGGATATGAAGTATTAATTGAAATAGGATTGAACGGAATTAAATAAACCATTGCACTGTCAATGTCAGCAGTACCAGTACATGTTGAAGCAATAGTTACTGAAACAGCTACTGAATCAAGTGTTGGCAATATACTAATTGAACTTGTTGTATCACCAGTTGACCAGAGATAGGTAAACGGAGGATAACCATTTAATGGAATTGCAATAATAGTTGCCGAATCTCCCGGACAAACAGAAACATTATTTACGACTGCCTGCACAGGTAAAGGGTTAATAATATACATGTAACGGGTAAATTGGGTTAAACCACCACAGCCGCTTTGAAATTGTAATGAAATTGCAATACCCTCTGTACCTTCAGCAATACCATCTTGGAATGCAGTTACAGGAATAGATATTTGAGCAACACCTGGCAAAAATACTATCGAGTCTGGTATAAAATTAAAGTCTTGGCCTTCTACTGCAGTACCCCATGGGCTTGGAATGGGAGCTGTAGGAGAATTTACTGTACAATAAACAACTAATGTATCAGTAATTGCACCTGGCCTAGAGAATGTTAATGCTCCAGCAGTACAACCTTCAACCAACGAACTATCACCAACTATACCTGATGAAGAAGTTGGAATAAAGCCAACTTGATTTGAAACCAAACTTCTAGCCTTTAAAAATACTCCGGTATCGTAGATATGGTCATTTGCGTCTGCAATTGCAATTTTAAGGTGGTATGTACTTCCACATTGAACAGGAGATTGAGCGGTAAAAACTTTTGTGAAACCATCTAGGGCAAAGTCGCTACCGTTAGCATTTAAAATAAATAAAGAGTCATTATTATTGGCCCAGCCACAAGTACCTGTAGTACTATTTACATTATAGCAAGAAACCGCTACTGGAGGATTAGTATATGGAACTAATGCTATATTAGCTGCATTATTGGTGTAGGGTCCTGTAATACCTGGTCCACTTAAAAACATTCCAAATCCATCGTTGAAGCTACAAACAAATTCAGGGTATTCTTCTGAACCAAACATATAATCGAATTTAACTGTATCACCTAATGGTACGAAGTCAAACTCTATTATAGCGGCATCATTCACATCATTTACATTACTAGGAAAGACACCATTTTGAGTAAAAATACTATCTTGCATTAACTGTGTAATATCTGCATCGAATGGGAAGTTTTGCAATGTTTGGGTTTGAGTAGAAGCATTGTTAATTGGATTTGCAGGTTGTGCTAAATCATAAATATCACCAGTAGACAGCACTATACCACTATCAATGCCCATATTAACTCCTCCAGTAGTTGCACCGTTCATCCCACCCGTAAAATAACCTATTTGAACAGGTTGACCTTGGTAAACAATATTGGTTGCAGTTACACCACTACCCAATAAAATATTATTTATTAGGAAACTTGGCGAATTAAAAGGGGCTGAATTATCTGGAGTAAATTGAGCGTTTATTTTGTTTGAAAACAGAATAAAAATTAAAATGAAAGTCAATTTTAGTAAACTACTTAAGTTCATGTTATGTTAATTTTAGAATAATATGTTTGAATAATTATGATTAGTTATTTAATATTTAATAAAATTATTGAATATTAGTGATTATTATTTATTGAAATCTTTTTGTGCACTATTGTATTGTCACTTTTTATTTCAATTATGTATGTGCCACTTGTAATACCGACAGAGTTTAAATCATTAATGTTTAATTGACTAATATTATTTAATTGTTTTTGTAACACTAACTTCCCTTGTAGGCTATAAACATTAACTGTTAATTGATTGCTACCATTTAAAGGAACTTCTATCAAATATTTATCTACAATTTCATCACCTTGATTTTGTACTTTTTTTGCTTGAGTCTGATACGGATTGTATTCGCCAACTTTATCTATGTTATCGCTTTCACACATATTCTTTCTTCTCATGTTTTCATCATAAATAATGTCTAACTCATGTTCCTCTTGTAAATACATATCAAGAGATTCTGTATAAGACATTTCAAATTGAAGAGATGTATTATTATTATTTCCAAAATTCACGATATCTTGAAAACAATCTGTATTGTTCGATGCTGGTAATGTGCTAACTGATAAAGAAGTTAATCCATTAAAATTTGATTTTAACATATAAAAGTCGTCTTTCCCTATTGCACCATTTTTATGAGTAGAAAATAAGGAGATTCCTTGGTTCCCATTAGTACCATCAAATTTATCAACTCCAACTAACACATTTCTAAAGTTACTTTCGTAAAAGAACTGTGATACATTATGTCCAAATACATCAGTTTTGAAAACTTGTAAATAGTCAATAGAGCAAGGAGTACCGTTAGGGTAACTGCCACTGACTACAATTCCCCCAAAGTAATATTCAAAGCTATTATTCACACTGTTAAAACGCTCACAAACAGATAAACCCAGGTTATCACTATTAGTGGGTAGGCCATTTATATCAAGATTGTCATAAAAGAAACTCCAATTTATATTTGTTAAGGTATTATTAATTGACAATGATAAAAGATTTCTATTCCCACTTTCATTTGTAAATCCAGTTAACACAAATCCAGGGTTTATATTATTTAATGTGTGTGTTGCCTTTATACTATTAAACGAAATATTACTCCAATTTTGATTATTAAACAGAAGCAAATTACTACTATTATTAATATTATTAGCAATTCCACTAAATGGGTCTACAATAATTATAAATGCTTGCTTTTCTTGATAAATTGTACCACATAAAGCAATTGAGTTAATACTTTCTGCTATGCTTAGTTTTGAATCAATATTATTTGTTGCACTTATTATTGTTTCCAATCTAATATTAGTATAGACTTTTGACCATACAACTTTACCAGCAGGGTCTAAACAAGTTAGAAACGGACGCCAACACATTCCATTTGAATAATTCGGAGAATTTATTTTACCGCAAACATAATAATAGCCATATATATTTAGTTTGGAAGTTATTATTTGGTCAACTATAAAATTTGCATTATCAAATAAGAATGCCAAAGGATTTATAGACGAAGGCTGTGTATTATATGTCTTGCCAAAAAGAAAATTACCATTATCACCCGCTATATTAATAAAATATGGCTTCTTCATTCCATTGCCATTCGGATGAAAATTAATATTATCAAAATCTGTACCTACAATAGCTAAACTTGCGTCTATTTCACTTTCAGAAACACATTTTGCTAATGTAGGTAGTTCTTGATTGGAACTATCGTTTTTATCTTTTATGTGATAAATCTTTGAAAAAAAAGGAATGCCGTCAATTTGAGTTTTAACAATATCTGTATGGCTATATCCGCAACCACTTCCAACCATTGCCTGACCCTGAACGTAAGTTAGTGTGCCATTGAAAGGATAATAATAGGTATTAATACCAAAATTTGGCTCTTCTAAAGAACCTGTACCAAACTGCTTTTGAAACAATTGTGCTTCTGAATCCAAAGCAGTTAAACATAAAAATAAAAAAATGCTGGTTTTAAAAATTTGTAATTTTTTAATATTCATTTTTTCTAATTTGATTTTAATTACGAAAAACAATTCATTTTCCGTTAGCAAATTAAATATTTTGGTGGTAAATATAATTAAGCAAATTCAATATTAAAATTTTGATTGGTTTTTATTCTCAGACATACTTAAAATTTAAAAAAAATGCTAAGTATTGCACCCTTAACTTTTAATTAATAAACATGAAATTTAAATTCTTCATCAGTACTATATTTTTTCTTTTATCTCTCTGCATAGCCAAAGCTGGCGAAGGAATGTGGATGCCTAATCTCTTAAAATTACTAAATGAAAAGGATATGAAAGATGCGGGGTTAAAAATTAGTGTTGATGAAATTTATAGTACCAATAAAAGCTCATTGAAAGATGCAATTTGTCTATTTGGTGGAGGTTGCACCGCCGAAGTAATTTCAGATAAAGGTTTAATCTTAACAAATCATCATTGCGGATTTGATGCTGTGCAACAATTATCATCAATAACCAACGATTATATTAAAAATGGGTATTGGGCTAAAAATTTAGCCGAGGAAAAGCCTTGTGCCGGTTTAACAGTAACTTTTATAGTTGACATAAAAGAGGTAACAAATGAAATTTTGATTGGTGTTAGAGATTCTACCGCAGAAAAAGTCCGCATGGATTTAATTAAAAAAAACATTGAAAATTGTGAATCAAAAGCAATCGCAGAATTTAAGTTGGGGGCACAGGTAAAATCTTTTTTTGGAGGCAATAAATACTATCTTTTCATAACTGAAACATTCAAAGATATCAGATTAGTTGGTGTTCCTCCTTCATCAATTGGTAAATTTGGCGCTGATGGAGACAATTGGATGTGGCCGCGTCATACAGGTGATTTTTCAATATTTCGCATCTATACTAATAAAGACAATAAATCATCAGAGTATTCTTCAGATAATATACCATATACTCCTAAAAAAAGTTTGACCATAAACTTGAAAGATGTGAAAGAAAATGATTTCACAATGGTTTATGGATTCCCTGCAAGAACAACAGAGTATTTACCAAATCAAGCAATAGATATTACAAAAAAAATTAGTGACCCTATAAAAGTTGAAATAAGAACAAAGAAATTGGCAATATGGGATGCAGCCATGCGTGTAAATGATACGACCAGAATACAATATGCTGCTAAGTATGCATCGGTGGCAAATGGCTGGAAAAAATGGCAAGGAGAAATGAAAGGACTTGAAAGACTTGATGCTATTGAAAAAAGAAAAAATCAAGAACTAGAAATAAGAAATATTGAAAGCAAAACGCTAGACAATAATAAAACAGATATGATTTTTAAAAGGCTGGAATCTGTTTATGGGAATTATAGAAAATACCTTAAAATGCGTGACTTATACAGTGAGGCTGGTTTGGGTGTGGAACTTATTTCATTTTGTAATTCCATCAATAATGTACTTACTAAAATGAGTGATACAAAACTAAGTCAAGATGAAAAATTAAAAGAATCAACTAAAATAATTAATGCATCAAAAAAGTTTTATAAAGATTTTGATTCAAATATTGATGCTAAGGTTTTTGATAATATTTTTTATCATTTGAATGACTCAATTTTTGACACAGGTCTTAGTGTTGAAATTAAAAAGTTATTCAACAATAATTTTCCAACCTCTAAAGACGTCTTTAAGCAATCAGTTTTTATAAATAAAAAATTAGCAGTTCCTTTATTAGATTCAAATCTTTACAAAATTGACATAATAAAGTCAGACATTGCTTTTAAACTAACTAAAACATTAGTTGATTACTACAACAAAAATATAAGTCAACAAATTTTAAGTATAGAAAATGAGTTAAACGAACTGAATAGAGCTTATATTAAAATTGTAATTGATGCATTTAAAAACAAGAAGTTTTATCCAGATGCTAACTCTACATTACGCATTGCTTATGGCAATGTAAAGCCATACAATCCTCGCGACGGAGTAAAATATAACTGGTATACAACCTACAAAGGAATATTAGAAAAAGAAGATGCAAATAACGATGATTATACAATACATCCACAATTAAAAAAGTTATTTCTGGATAAAAACTTTGGAAAATATGCAGATAAAAATAATGATTTGAGAATTGCTTTTATTGCTAGCAATCATACAACTGGCGGTAACAGCGGAAGCCCTGTATTGAATGCTAAAGGAGAATTGATAGGCACTAACTTTGACCGCTGCTGGGAGGGAACCATGAGTGATATAATGTATGACCCAGAACAATGCAGAAACATAACACTCGACATTCATTACACACTTTTTGTAATTGATAAATTTGCAGGTGCGGGCTATTTGTTAAATGAAATGAAGATTATTAATTAGTTTGTAAAACGCATGAATTCAGTTTAAATAAATAACAAATTCTTGCATTTAAATAATATAATATATTTGCAACGTGTCAAAATAACACATTATAGATTATGTCAATAATATCAAGCAATAACCTCAATAAATCATTAGGTAAATTAATAAGTTTTGAAGTATCTGAAAATAATGTTCTGCTTAAAGTAGATAATGCTTTGGTTTTACTTTCGGCTTACAATCAAAACACAATTCGTATCCGCATAACTAACAAAGAAAATTTTGGTAAAGATTTTTCTTATGCCATATCTGCCTCAGCAAAAAAAAATATTTTAAAAGTAAAAGATGAAGCTAGCGAATTAATAATTACTACTTCTGAAGTTACATTAAAAATAACTAAAAGTGCAGTTCGTTTTTATTTTTACAACAAGGCCGGAGAATTAGTAAATGCTGATGATGCAGCTTTTGGTACCTCTTGGATTGGCGATGAGGTTACCACCTACAAAAAAATGCATGACAATGAAAAATACATTGGTATGGGCGAAAAAACAGGTGGTTTAAATAGGAGAGGAAAAGCTTATACACATTGGAATACAGATAAGTTTGGTTATGGTACTGACGCAGACCCTTTGTATTGCAGCACGCCATTTTATATTGGCATAAAAGACAAATTACCTTACGGAATTTTTTTTGATAGCAGCCATAAAACTACTGTAAGCTTTGGCGCTAGTAATAATCGCTTCATGTATTTTTCAACTCCTGAAGGAGAAATGGACTATTATTTTATACACTATAATAATGTTGCCGATATATTAAAATCTTATTCGTTGTTAACTGGAACAATGGACATGCCGCCACTTTGGAGTTTGGGTTTTCAGCAATGCAGATATAGTTACTATCCTGAAAGTGAACCTCTAACTGCTGCGCAAATTTTTCGTCAAAAAGATATTCCTTGCGATGTAATTTATTTAGACATACATTACATGGATGCTTACAAAGTTTTTACTTGGCATCCATCCCGTTTTCCAAACCCAAAAGAAATGAACAAAAAGTTGATGGACATGGGTTTTAATGTAGTAGTTATTCTTGACCCAGGAATAAAAACGGAAGACGGATATGCTGCCTACGAAGACGGAAAACAAAAAGATTTATTTGTAAAATATCCGGATGGTGAAATTTATGAAGGACAAGTTTGGCCGGGATGGAGCGCCTTTCCTGATTTTACAAATGAGAAAGCACGTAATTGGTGGGGGCAAAATTTAAAAGCACTTACTGATTCAGGCATTGAAGGATTCTGGAACGACATGAATGAGCCAGCAGCATGGGGACAACATTTACCAGATTTAATTGAGTTTGAATACGAAGGTGATAAAGCTACACACAAACGCGCGCGTAATATTTACGGAATGCAAATGGCTCGTGCAACATATGAAGGAGGTAAAAAATTATTGAAAGGCAAACGTCCATTTGTTCTTACTCGTGCTGGATATAATGGTGTGCAACGATATGCCGCAGTATGGACTGGAGACAACACAAGTAGTGACGAACACATGATGGCAGGAATTCGTTTAGTAAATAGTTTAGGACTAACAGGAATCGCCAATGCTGGATATGATATTGGTGGATTTGCTGGAGAATGTACTGCCAATTTATTTGCACGTTGGATAGCAATTGGTGCTTTTTCACCATTTTTTCGCAGCCACGCAATGGTGAATAGTCGCGATAGTGAACCTTGGACTTATGGCGAAGAGGTAGAAGACATTAGCCGTAATTTTATCAAACTTCGATATAAATTAATGCCATACATATACTCAACTTTTTATGAAGCTCATACTAATGGAATGCCTGTTGCCAGAAGCCTCGCAATAGACTATACTCATGATGAAAAAATTTATTCTTCTGCTTTTCAAAACCAATATTTGTTTGGTCAAAGTATATTAGTTTGCCCAGTTGAAAGTTATAAAGAATACTGCAAAGTTTATTTGCCTGAAGGTAAATGGTATGATTTTTTAACTGATAAAAAATATGATGGCAATAGCGAACATTTAGTAGAATTGCATAAAGAGACTTTGCCTTTATATGTAAAAGCGGGAAGTATAATACCTATGCAAACCGATGTACCTATGCTGAAACAAAAACCAGAAAATGTGCTGCATTTGCATTTATATGAAGGCGCAGATTGTACCTTTGAATTATATGAAGATGATGGAGAGACTTTTGCTTATGAAAATAAAAAATTCTTTAAGCGTAATCTAGTTCATAAATCTAAAACTAACCAATTAATTTTTGAAAAATCAGTTGGAGAATTTAACTCACATTACAAAACGATACGATTATTTTTCCATGGGTTTGGTGCATATAAAGATTCTGTAAAATTAAATGGTGTAGAACAAAATATTATTCAAGAACACATTAGTTTTGTAGAACCACTATCGGACTTTGACCCATACCATAAACCACCAAAAGATAGGGTTGTGATAATGGACATAAACACCATTGAGTTTGATAATAGTGTTGATGAAATGGTTGTGAGTTGGGGGTAGAAAATTTTAACTTATTATATTCAAAAAAAAAAATTACGTTTGTGTAATTGTTTTTAAAATTTATGGCGCATCATTTAACCGAAGTATTATGTGGGTTCTGGTTTAATCCAAAATCGAATATTTGGGATAGTACATTTTTTGGAAAATATCACGAAAAAATGCAGTCTTTAGGTTATAACAAAAAGGAAGAACAAAAAGGAATACAAATTAAATTTGAGCTAAAACCAGAAGGTGGTAAAAATGTGCCAACTTCTGAGATGAATGAAACAGATTCTCGGATGGTTTTTAAGGATACTGAAAATGCTTATGCGATATTAATAGCTTCTAATTTTTTGTCATTCCATAAATTAGAACCTTATGATAATTGGGAAGCATTAATGGCAAAACAAGTTAATCCCGGAATGAAAGAATATTTATCATTAGGTTTAGGAAATGATATTGTTCAAGTTCAGGCATTGTATTTGAATCGTTATACTTTGAAAATGGAGGAGAAATTATCTGATTATTTTAATTTCATACCATCTATTCAGGATTTTGGTAATGGTATTGAAAATAATTTAGTGTTTCAAAGCCAATATGAATTGGAACCAAATTTGATGCAACAAATAAAATTAAATGCAGTATTAGATACAGTTAGTAAAACAAAAAATGTGTTTCTTGAATGTAGTTGTTTTGCGACTGCACATAACGGATTAAGTTGGGAAAAATTAGCACAGCAAGCACACGACCAAAACAATATAGTTTTTAAATCAATTACAAAAAAATAAGATGGAAGCATTAAATCAACTTGCACGAGCCTTAGAAAATAAAAGGCAAAGAATGGAGGCTACTCCTATTGCAGCTATCCACTCTACTTATTCACCCGCAAAGTATATTAATATCACAAATTGTTTTGACCTTTTGACTGAAGTTCCTCAATATAAATCAACAACATCTACAATTCTACTTTCAAAGGGTTATTCTAATGGATTTAATTCTGCTGAAGCAAATCAAATTAGTTTAATTTCCTTATCGAAGAAAATGTTTGAAGGTACAAAGCCAATGGAAGGTGCGGAATTAAAAGCATTGTATAAAGCAATGAAGAAACAAAGAAATAGTAACATTGAATCTTTATTGTAATCAAAATTTATAAATGCGATGGGGTTTGGCGAAGATGGCTGGAATATTGTTTTACCTGAAAATTTATTAGACACTACTAAGGAGCGTTTAAAGCGACTTCTATCCCAGTTTTTTAATGTAGAACATAGAAAGGGAGAAAAACGGTACGATAATTTTTATCACGAATCACCGCCAAATTATTTTTTACAAGGGGATGTTTTGAAAAAAATAAACTCTTTGTTTTGGGATGATGAAGCAAATCAATACACATTTAGTGAATCTCCAGTAGTGCTATTATCTAATACTTGTGATGTAAGTAAAGATAATGATCATATCGTTGATAAGCAGGCTTTGTATGCGCCAGTTATAAAATTGGATTTTTTTATTGATTCTTTAAAAGAAGATGGATTTAGTGCAGACCAAATTACATCGGTTCTGAATAATTTGAGAAGTCAAACATACTCTAATATCTTCTATTTACCACCTAATCCTGTAAATGGAAATGAGTATGTCATATTACTTGATAATATATTTTGGCAACCATCAACAATATTGAGAACGAAACTTGAAACTATAAATGATGAAAGATTTTTATCCTTAAATCATTTTGGATTTTATTTACTTATTACAAAAATTTCTTACCATTTTTGTAGGGTTCCTGAAGAAATTGATAGATAATTTTCCAAATGAAATTTATAAACACCATTGAATTCGATAACAAAGTTGATGAAATGGTTGTGAGTTGGGGGTAGAATAATTTTATTTTTCGTCAGCCAGCAACTTAAAAGTCATTCTATGATACTTGCATGAGCCAAGCTGTTCTATTGCTTTTCGGTGTTCCTTAGTAGGATAAGCTTTGTTCTTTTTCCAATTATACATTGGGTATTCATCATGTAATTTATCCATCAATTCATCACGGTATGTTTTTGCAAGTACAGAGGCAGCAGCAATACTCATATAGATAGAGTCACCTTTTACAATACAGGCATGCTCAAT
>JBEIDK010000050.1:0-19863 GCA_040383485.1 Flavobacteriales bacterium | reverse complement strand
GTATTGAACAATTGTATTTCGCCCCATATCTTTTATTTGACCCAATCCAACTCCAAACCAAACACTTTTTTGTTTCGCAATTAAATAAGCTAAATCAAAAGCTTCATATGTTCTGCCTCGGGCTGAAGTATCTTTTCCAGTAGGAATATTTCTCAGTCTTACTAACAAGGCATTATTTGGAAAAAACTTGAATAATAAAACCATTGATATAAAAAAAACCGCAATTGATAAAAGAATTATTAACCGCATTCGCTTGTTGCTATAAACATTTTTGAAGCATAAAATCAATACCAAAAAAATTGTAATAAAAATACCAGTTAATACACCAAGTGAAAATGAAAATAACAAAGGAAGTATTACAAATAATAATTGCCATTTATAAATAGCTAGGCTATTCAACAAAAAGTTCCAAATACAATAAAAAACAATAGGAACTAAAAGTAAGGAGTAATATGAAGCTTCATAAGTAAACATTTTAAGTCTTGGAATTACAGCCATATCAGGAGTAAACGGAACAAAATACCAAAAGTAATTTTCTAAAAAATGAAATCTTAATGACAATAAAGCAAGAGGGAATAATATTGCATTAGTGTATAAAATATATATAAAAATACGTTCAATATTTTGAACTTTACTACAAAATAAAAACAAATAAAAACAAAAAATAGAAACTGTGATAAATAACAAAAAAGACTTTATATAGTAATATATATTAATACCATTTGAGACGTGAATAAGGAAGAAAACAAATATTATTAAAAGAAAATAAAGTAATAAATTAAGTTTATTTTCTTTTATTAATTCATACAAAAATAGAGGCGTTAATAATGTTGTATATAATAAACCCTCGGGCAAAAAAAGAGAATTGCAGAAAAAATAAATTAATGCAAAAGGTATATATTTATTGATATTTCCTTCAGCCTCTTCCATTAAATTTCAATAAGCTAAAATTAATTTTACCTTCTTTATAAAAGTATAAATATAGGGTTGACAAAGCAAAGAATGAAAAAAATATTTTTATAAGTAATGCATCAATCAATACAACAAATGAAATAAATATTGCAGGAATTACAGATTTTATTGCAAAAGTAAAGCCGTTTCTCTCGAATAATTTTGAGGCAATAATCCAATTTTGGATAAACATAGAAATAAACATAGCAATTGTTAAACCTACTAAAATTCCGGAAGCAGAATTAAAATAAAAATAACCGCATAGCATTCCTAAAATGGATAAAGAACAATACAATAGAACAATATAGAAGAGCTTTTTTTCGTAGCCAGCTGCATTCAAATAGTAATTTGGAACAATTGAGTAAATAAAAAATATTTCAAATAGTGTAAAATACTTAACGTATTGATTGATATGAATAAACTTATTAGTACTTAAAATGATTTTAAACAAAAAGGGATTTACAAAATTAAATACAAGTAGAGCAATTAGTCCAATTGAAACACATAGGTTTTGAGATGAAAAATAAAGTTTATCAGTATTAATATTTTTAGATTTCAATTTTGTTACCTGGGGAGCAAGCCATGGAACTATTGAATTGAAGCCCATATGGATGTGATTAAAAATAGTTGCCACCAAACCATAATAAGTCATTGTGGTTAACCCAAAAAAACTCACAACAAAAAACCTATCGCATTGAAAAGTAATTATAACAACTAGAGATTGTAGCCATGTCCAAATAGCGAAATTGATTTCTTTTAGTATGCTTTTTTTATTGAAATAAATTGAAAATCTGTAGCTATCTACTCTGCTTTTAATGATGAAAACACCTATTATTAATCCAATAAGTGATACTGAAATTGTACATATAAATATTTGAATTAATCCATATCCAAAATAAACGAAAACAATGTTAATGCCTAGAATTGAAAGTTTTAAACCCGAATTTAAAATAGCCGCCAAATCAAACCTTTCTGATGCTTTAAAATAGAAAGAAACTATTTGCTCATAAAATTTAAGACCAACAATAAAGCCTGCGAAAATTACACTTATTGATGATAACTCAACAAAACTCTTTTCAATATTAAAAAAAGAAAAATATCTTATACCAACTGATAAAATAATACTTAAGATTATACAAGCTACATGTATAACCATACACAACGAAATATTTGTATTTAATGTTTCTGACAAAGATTTAATATCGTTTTTACTCAAATGCAAGGCCACATTTTTAAATGTTGCAGAACCTAATCCTAAATTAAAAAGCTGCATTGATATCATTATGCTATTCATTAGCATCCATATTCCAAATTCATTTTCACCAAGCCTGTCAATAAAAAAAGATGTTGTTGAAAAAAATAAAATTGGATATAGAAAAATATCAAGAAAATTCCAAAGTGAATTTTTAATATTTTTTGAAAGCAAAAAACGACTCAATACTTTACCTTATTAATTGCGTTAAGAATAACACTCATAACGATACCACTAAAAAGACCAATTAACAAATATTGAATCAACTCTTTTAAAGGGTTGGAAGTAATTGGCTTATCTTCTAAAACAAATTTATCTAAAATATGTACTGCTTTATAATTTGGGAGTGTCAATTCTAAATCTGTTTTTTCAATAAATAACTCCTCTGATTTTTTGAAAATTTCAGTTATTGAGAGATTGTTCAACATATTTCTAGAATTAATTTCCTTATGTGTAAGGTAATAGTTGAATGCAGTTTTTAAGCTATCTAATTTCCGAATTTCCGAATCTAAAAAAATGATTCTTCTTTTTAGTTTTATTTTATTATTAGTTATAATTTGAGAACCAACTGGATTTGAATTTAAATAGGCTTCAAGTCTTACCAATACTTTTTCTGAAATAGTATTATCTAATAGTTTAACTTTTATGTAAAATGGTAATTTCACTTCGGTTATATCTTCTGCTAGGGAAGAGCCTGCAATATTTAAACCTTCAATATCAATAACTTCACTTGCTTCTTTTTCAGAAATACCTAACTCTTTAGATAAACTCTTATTTGATTTATTTTTCGCAAGTATTCTTAGCTTATCTAACATTTCTCCATATATTTTTTTATTGAGTTCTATATAATAAAAAGTTGCTTTTGCTTCGTAAAATGGCGTTTCTAAACTTGAAATTAAAACGCCAATAATTGCGCCTATTAAGCTAAATAACAAAACTATTTTTTTGTACTTAGCTATTGAACTTATAATAAATTCGGATATAGACATATAGAATATCAAAACTCCTTTAATATAATTTTTTGCACTATTAATCGATATATCGTCCGACATAAGAATTTTTGTTTTGTTAAAACTATTAAATAATCTCAAGCTACATAATAAAAAAATACAAGGTCAATTATACTGACTAATTACTCGAATCAGTTTGTATAAAAATATTTATATATTTATCTTTTTATGTGAAAGAGTTTGATGGTTAAAAATATATTTTCTTTTATTTTATTTTTTGTTTTTACAAATATTTATTCGCAAAGTATAAGAGACGCAAGTGTTGAATTAAGTGCCCAAGTGCAAGTTGCTCCAGCAAAAATTACGCTCAATTGGCTTGCAAATTCTGGCACAAGCACATATACAATTTATAGAAAATTAAAAAACGAGCTTGATTGGGGTAATGCTTTGGCAACTTTGAATGGTTCTACAAATCAATACACCGATTTCAATGTGACTATTGGAGTTGCCTATGAATACAAGGTATTGAGAACTATGGCAAATGGAATTCTAGGTTATGGGTATATACTAACTGGCATTGAAGTTCCTGCAGTTGATAATAGAGGAATAATAATCTTAGTAATTGATAATACTTTCATTACAAGTTTAGCTCCTGAAATTAAAAGGTTAATTAATGACTTGGAAGGTGATGGTTGGAAAGTAAGGCCAAAATATGTTTCAAGAACAGCAGCAGTAACTGTAATAAAAACTACTATTGTTAATGAGTATTTAATTGACCCAAATAACACAAAAGCAGTTTTTTTACTAGGTAGAATTCCTGTGCCATATAGCGGACTTATTTATCCTGATGGACACCCAGACCACAATGGCGCATGGCCAACAGATGCTTTTTATGCTGATATGGATGGCACTTGGACTGATGTATGGGTAAATAATACTCAAGCAAGCCAAAGTAGAAATAGAAATATTCCTGGCGATGGGAAATATGACCAGAGCTATATTCCAAGTTATTTAGAACTACAAGTTGGCAGGGTTGATCTTAGCAACATGCCCGCATTTGCAAATAGTGAATTGTTGCTTTTGCGCAATTATTTAGATAAAGACAATGCCTATAGAAATAAGCAATTCACAGTAAGTCACAGAGCTGTTATAGATGATAATTTTGGCTATTTTTATGGTGAGGCATTTGCTGCAAGTGGACTCAAAAGTTTTGCACCAATTGTAGGCACTAATAATATTACTTTTGGCGATTATTTCCCAACAATGACAGGCAATAGTTATTTATGGTCATACGGCTGTGGAGGAGGAAACTATACTCAAGCAAATGGGGTTGGTACTACGTTTAATTTTGCTAGTTCAAATCTTGAAGGAATTTTCACGATGATGATGGGAAGTTATTTTGGTGATTGGGACAATACCAATAATTTTTTAAGAGCACCACTATGTTCAGGAAAAATGTTGGCAAACGTTTGGAGTGGTCGCCCTCATTGGCAATTTCACCACATGGCTCTGGGAGAAAATATTGGCTATAGTGCCTTAATGACTCATAATAATTATGGTTTATATTTTGGTAATTATGGCGAGTATTTTGTTCATTTAGGTTTAATGGGAGACCCAACCTTAAGAAGTGATATTATTGCTCCTCCAATTGGGGTAATCGCCACAAAAAATGGCGCAAACTGTAATATTGCATGGGCATCTTCTCCGGAACAAGTATTGGGTTATAATATTTATGTTAAAAGTGACTCACTTCCTAATTATGTAAAACTAAATCAAACACCAATACAAGGAAATACATTTACCGATAATTGCTTGTTATATCCTGGAGTTTATTCTTATATGGTTAGAGCAATTGATTTAGAGGTTACTCCAAGTGGCAGCTATTACAATATGAGCCAAGGTATTGTTGACACTGTTTTAAATAGTAATTATTTTACGCTTAATTTAACCACAAGTTTCACCATAAATAATAATATTGTTTCATTTAATTGCCCTACCCCTAACGTTACTAACTATAATTGGAACTTTGATGATGGGAGCAATAGTAATATTCAAAATCCAACACATTCTTTTACCGACGGCAATTATTATGTAAAACTAAAAGCCAGCAATACTTGTGCTTCTGATTCAATTGAAATACCAATATCAATCGGTTTAAATAATCCACCATTAAAACCAAGTGCAATTTCTACTTCACAAACTACAATTTGTGAAGGATCAAATAACATAGCTTTCAGTATTATCAACGTTCCAAGTGTAACTTATACTTGGGCATATTCAGGTACCGGGGCAACTATAGTTGGAACAGGAAACACCGTAAGTATTAGTTTTGCAAGCAATGCTACATCTGGTAACCTAAGTGTTACGCCAAGCAACTCAAATGGTTCAGGAGTTTCAAGTATTTTAGCAATTACAATAAAATCAGTTCCAACCATAAGTATAACTGGAAATTCACAAATTTGCTCTGGGGAGAATTCTATACTTTCTGCCAGCGGAGCCATAAGTTACGTGTGGAGTAATGCATCAACTGCAAATTCAATAACTGTTTCGCCATTAACAAATACAAACTATTCTGTTGTTGGCACTTCATCAAATGGATGTACCTCTATTGCTTCAAACACTATATCAGTTAGTACACCCCCAATAATAAACTTAACATCAAGTATTCCTTCAAACACTTTTTGCTTTGGCACTGCGGTTTCTTTTACCGCAACACAAGGATTTAATAATTATGTTTTTAAGAAAAACAACGTAGTAATCCAAAATAGCAGTAGTAATATATATACTACAAATTCGTTAACTAATAACAATGTAATTACAGTTTCAGTAACAAATCAAGATGGATGTTCTGCAACTTCAAATTCTATAACAAATGCTGTAAGTTCAGCTTCTACTGCTCCTACAATAAGTATTATAAATGGTGGTGTTAATCCATTTTGCTTCGGTAGTTCTATAACACTTCGTTCATCGGCAACCATTGGAAATGTTTGGAGTACAGGAGAAACAACTCAGGATATTGTTGTTGATACAACTAAGGCTATTTCACTTTATTATAGTTTAGGCACATGCCAATCAGCTATAGCAAACTATAATGCCATTGAAAAACCAGCATTAGTTGCTCAAATAAATGGAGTACTAAACACCTGTGGTTCAAGCACTATTTTAAATGCAAACACCATACTTAACTATCCAGTTGGAATAACCTATAAATGGACCTTTCCTAATAATAGCATACAATTTGGATTAACCAAAACTGTTACCCTTCCCGGAGATTATATACTTCAATTGGTTACTAGTGATAATTGTCCAAGTACCACTGATACAGTTTCTGTTAATTTAGGAACTAATCTGACTCCTGTTATTACTGCATCAGGACCAACCACTTTTTGTGCTGGAAACGCCATAACATTAACTTCAAATATTGCAACAGGTAACTATTGGAGTAATGGCTCTACCTCACAATCTATTATTGTAAATCAAACTGGAAGTTATTCTGTTACAGTTTCAAACCTTGGGTGCTCTTTAACGTCTCAAAATGTAAATGTAAATGTAATTCCATTGCCTGTTCAATCTATAATTTCTGCAACAGGACCAACTACAATATGTCAAAACAATTCTATTACTTTAACTGGTAATAATGGCGGCATTTGGAATAGTACTGGTTCTTATTCGGCATCTGAAATAATATATAATTCTGGAAACTATTTTGTAACAACTTCAAATGCTTGCGGAACTGTACAATCAAATACTATTTCTGTTTCTGTATTACAAGAGCCAGTTGCTCCAGTGATTTCGGCTCTTGGTTCAACTAAATTTTGCCAGGGAGGTTCAGTTACTTTAAATGGAAATATAGGTGGGGTATGGAATACTACAGCCACCACTAATTCAATATTGGTAACTACTTCTGGTAGTTATTTTGTAACAGTTACTAACAGCTGTGGATCTTCATTTTCTAATTCAATACCTGTAACTGTTTCTCCGAATTCACAGCCAATTGCGACTATAATAGGTAATCAAAATTTATGTAACAACTCAGGGAGTGTTACAATATCAGGCAATCAAAATGGAATTTGGAATACTGGTAGCAATGCATTTAGTATAACGGTTACTGAACCAGGCAATTATTTCTATACGATAAATAGTCTCTGTGGAGGAACTCTTAATTCAAATATTATTATAGTCTCAAGTGATGTAAATCCAACCCCTTCAATACTTACCTTGCAAGGCAGCAGTTTAATTTGCGAAGGAGATAGTTCACTCATAACCGGCAATATTGGAGGCTTATGGAATTTCAATGGTAACAACTCAGCTTCAGTTTATATAAAACAGCAAGGAAATTACTATGTCACTAACTCAAATTCTTGCGGATCAGTCATCTCAAATATTATTGGCATCAACACTAATTATGTACCTGCTAATCCTCAAGTAACCATGAACCAGTTTATTTGTAAAGGCAATGTTTTTTCAAATAATCAAGGATTTGAGATTGAAAGCGATTCAAATGTATATGAGTTGACGAAAAATATTCCATTTCAAATTATCACTCCAATTGTAAACGAAGGCACCGACTATCCTGGTGAAATTATTTCTTCCATAAATATTCCAACTAATTTAGACATTCCAATCAATGCAAATATAATTAAGATTGAACTATTCATTGATGGCATTGAACTTCCATATGGAGGAAATTCTCATGAAATGCAATTGGTTTTTACTAACTCTATTAACAATAACAATTCAAACCCATCTATTCAGGATCTTACTTCGTCAAAATTCAATTACTCTTTTGAAATTCCAATCAATGATATAAATACAACTGGAGGAACATCAGAAATTTTTTACTACGAAATAAACGACGATAACAAACTGGCCTCAGATTGTAATTTTCCAGACGAAGGATATCTTAGAATAACATATACTGTATATCCAGAAATAACATGGTACACTTCAAACTCTTATGTAAATAATATTGGAGTTGGCTCTCCATTCGACCCATTACAAGGCAATCCTGCTGTAGCAACAACTACTTATTATGTGGCGAATGTATTAGATGGATGTGCCTCACCTTTAGTACCTATAACATTAGTTGTTGACACTTTTCCTACTGCTCCAATAATTAGCACCTTGGGTTCAACAAATTTCTGCATGGGTGATAGTGTTGAGCTATTCGGGAATAACAATGGTTATTGGAATCTTAATTTTAGTAATTCAAATAATATTGAGGTGTTTAATACTGGTGAATATTTTGTATCAACAAATAATTCGTGTGGCTCAGATACTTCTAATAAAATAATTGTTAACGTTGATAGTTTAGTAAATCCAGAAATAAATATTGCTATTGCTAATGGCTCAGAAACAATTTGCACAGGAACTACTGTTGTTTTTAATGCGAACACTTTATATGGTGGTAATAGTCCCAATTTCCAATGGTATAAAAATGGGAACTTACTTAATACAAACGTAGTCTCACTAATAGATAGCACCATTAATGATTTTGATAAAATTTATTGCAGATTAACGAGTAATGCTGCTTGTTTACTAACTAATGTATCGACAAGCGATACAATTCAAATGGTAGTTAGAGATAACGGCTATTGGGTTGGAACAAATTCAAATTGGAATAATAGCAATAATTGGTGTGGAGGAATACCATCTGCAACAACAAATGTAGTTATACCTTTTGGTACATTAATATCTCCTGAATTAAACTCAGAATCTTTTTGTAACTCTATTGGAATTGCAAATGGAACGTCTATTAGTCTTAATAATCAAAAATTAAACGTTTTTGGAAGTGTCATTGGTAACGGGTCTTTCATAGGTTCTTCTGACTCTGAATTAAGCATATCGGGAAGTGGAAATGCTGGCAATATTAACATGTCACGCTTCACGGCAACCTCAAATTTATTAAAAAATTTGACCATCAATAAATCTGCAAATGGCTCAGTTATATTAACTGATACTTTAAAGATTTTCGGAAATCTTAATATGAATAATGGGTCATTAATAACAAATGATAGGCTTAGATTAATTTCTACTTCATCACAAACAGGCAGAATTGCGCCTGTTTCACCAACAGCAAATATAGTTGGCAAGGTAATCGCCGAACGCTTTGTACCTGGAGGATTAACTGGCTGGGGAACAATTGGCAACTCAATTAAAAACGATTCAATTAGCAGTTGGATGGATGATTTTGCTACTTCGGGATTTCCTGGAGCAACAGGTAACGTTGGGAGTTTTGTTTCGGTATATAATTATGATGAAACTACTTCTGGCACATCAGAATTTGGTTACTTACCTGCAACGAACTCCTCAAATATTATAGAAAATGGCAAAGGATATTTTGTATATTTAGGAACCTCCTCGAATAACACAAGTGATATAAATTATGAAGTAATGGGTGCGCCTGCTATTGGAAACGTTAACTTACCAGTTAGTTACACGCCTTCAATACCAAACGAATTAGTTGAAAGTGATGGTTGGAATTTAGTTGCAAATCCTTATTGTTCAACAATTGATTGGGACAATACTAGTTGGGTTAAAACAAATATTGGCTCTGCCATATATACCTATAATGCCGATTTACAGCAATACGCAACTTATGTTGCAGGTATGTCTGGAATTGGAATTAATGGAGGCTCTAATACTATTGCTGCATCTCAAGGATTTTGGGTAAAAGCCAATGCAATCAATCCAACTTTAATAGCAAAAGAAAATATAAAAATAGCTTCTAACACCAATTTTTTAAGAGTAGCTAACTCAACAAATTTACCTGCAGGAATGCTAAAAATAAAGTTGACATCCAATTACGGGGCAGATGAATCTTTAATAGTTTTAAACCCAAATGCCACAAGTAACTTTGACATAGAATACGATGCGCAAAAACTTTATAGTACAAACCCAAGTGTCCCTAATTTAGCAACAAAACTAAACTCACAAACACTTGCAATTAATACGTTCGACACCTTGTTACAATCGGAAATTAAGCTTGAAACTAAGATTACTCATTTAGGAATTATTACTCTTAATTTTGAAGGAGTGAATGCATTTATTCCTAACATGAAACTTAAGGATAATTTAAACCAGATTACTACTCCATTTTCTCATGATACAACATTCACATTTTTTATAAGCGACACATCAAACATCAGTAATAGATATAGTCTTGTTTTCAACCAAAATATAATTACAGAAAATTCATCAAAAAGTAAAGACTTCGAATTTTATATTTTTCCTAATCCTGGTAAAGATTTATTGAATTTAAATTTTAACAAAGTAAATAACAATGAATCAATTGAAATAATTAGTTCAATAGGCACAATAGTTTTTACACAAAAAATTATTGGAAATAAATTAATAGTAAATACAAAGGATTTTTCAAATGGAATTTATTTCATTAAAATATTAAATTCTAATGGTGAAAAATTTATTCAGAAATGGATTAAACAATAACTATTGCCTTCTTTAATAAGCCCTATTATTATTGCCATCAACATAGTTTATGAAAGCCTTATTTGCCACACACATACCACCTGGAGTAGGATAATTTCCACTAAAATACCAATCTCCTCTGTGGTTTGGAATTGCATCGTGCAAACCTTCAATTGTTTGATAAACTATTTTAACGTCTGCTTTTATTTGAGGTGTTTTTAACATGCTTGCTATTTTGCTTGAAATGTCCTCATATGTAAAAGGTTCATAAATTTTCTTTGCTACGTTTACAACTTCCTTTTTGGGCTTTAGCAATTCTAATTTTGCTAGCTTATAAACCTCTTTCATTAATTTTTCATTTTTTGTTTCTTTCAATAACTCTATAGCAGCTTGAAAAGCAATAAAATCGCCCATTTTGGCCATATCAATACCATAACAATCAGGGAAACGAATTTGAGGAGCGCTGCTAACAATAATTATTTTTTTGGGGTTAAGCCTATCTAGCATTTTTATAATGCTTTGTTTCAAAGTTGTACCTCTCACAATACTATCATCAATAACCACTATATTATCAATACCTTTATTAATTGCTCCATATGTTACATCATATACATGACTAACCATTTCATTACGCTCATTATCACTCGTTATGAATGTCCTAAGTTTAGCATCTTTAATTGCTAATTTTTCTGCTCTTGGTTTTATACTTAAAATTTCTGTGAGTTTATCAGGATTAATATTTGCGCCAAGCGCAAGGATTTTCTTATGTTTAACCTTAGAAAGGTATTCTTCTACTCCACTCATCATTCCATAAAATGCAGTTTCTGCAGTATTAGGTATGTAAGAAAATACGGTATTTTTTAAATCATTATCAATGGTTTTAAGAATATCTGGAACTAATTTTCTCCCTAATTCTTTTCGTTCTTGATATATCTTAATATCGCTACCTCTTGAAAAATATATTCTTTCGAATGAACATGATGTCTTTTTTTCAGAGACATTTATATTCACTTCATCAATAGAACCATTCTTTTTTATTATGAGAGCATTGCCTGGTTGAAGTTCTTTAATATCCTCCAAATCAAGATTAAATGCAGTCTGCATGGTTGGCCTTTCACTTGTTACAACGGCAACTTCATCATCATGGTAGTAGTAGCAAGGTCTTATTCCATTTGGGTCTCTAATAACAAACGCATCACCATGCCCTATTAATCCCGCCATCACATATCCTCCATCCCAACGCCTACTTGAGTCTTTTAAAATTTTTACTATATCTAGTTTCTCAGCAATTTTTTTTGAAATTTCTTCATTACTAAAACCAAGTGTTTTGTATTCCTTATATAATCTATCATTTTCTACATCCAAAAAATGACCTATTCTCTCCATAACAGTTACTGTATCAGCTTTTTCTTTTGGATGTTGACCAAGGTCAACCAATCGCTGAAATAACTCTTCTACATTGGTTAAATTAAAGTTACCTGCTACTACTAAATTTCTTGTTTTCCAATTATTTTGTCTTAAAAATGGATGGCAACTTTCTATGCTATTTTTACCAAAAGTACCATACCTCAAATGGCCCAATAAAAGCTCACCAGTAAATGATACGTTAGACTTAAGCCATTGTGCATCTTTTAAATTTTCAGGATTTTGCTTACGTACTTCTTCAAATTTTGCATAAACTTTACCAAAAATTTCTTTCAAAGGTTGAGCCCCATTACTTCTATATCTACTAATATATCTTTCACCAGGAGGTGAATCTAATTTTATGCTTGCAAGACCTGCCCCATCTTGCCCACGATTATGTTGTTTTTCTAGTAAAAGGTGAATCTTATTAATTCCATATAAAGAAGTACCATATTTTTTCTGATAATATTCAAGTGGTTTTAGAAGCCTTACTAGCGCAATTCCGCACTCATGTTTGATTTTGTCACTCATTTTTTTGAGTTGAAGATGAAATTTATTTATGCAGTGCAAACCTACATTATTTTTTAAACTAGAGGTGATGAAATTTTAAATCAGCAAGTTAAAGTTATGACTGATTGGTAATTGCCACAAAACATTTGTCAGTATAAAACCTAATTTATTTACTTTGCGCCCCATGTTTTTTAAAAGAAAAAATAATAAAACTGTTGACGAGGCTCAAATGAGTTTCTTAGACCATTTAGAGGCACTAAGAAGTCACTTAATTAGAGCCACCATCGCAATTGTAATTGCTGCTGTAACTCTTTTTTGTTATCGCGAATTTATTTTTGATGCATTGCTTTTTGCACCAAAGCATTCTGATTTTATTACCTATCGATTATTATGCAAGTTATCTCACTTTTTGCAAATGGGTGATGCACTATGCATTAGTAATTTCGGCTTTGAATTGATAAACACAACATTGTCAGGACAATTTACAATGCATATGTGGGTAGCATTTGTAGGAGGGTTAGTGGTTGCTTTTCCATATATCGCCTGGGAATTATGGCGTTTTATTAAACCAGCTCTTTCTACTAAAGAGCTAACCTACTCAAAAGGAATTGTATTCTTTACTACTTTGCTTTTTGTGATAGGCATTTTATTTGGATACTATGTTATTTCTCCCTTGTCTATTAACTTTTTAGGCACTTATGCGGTAAGCAACGATGTAAAAAACATGATTGAAATGGATTCTTACATTTCAACCATTACTACTATTACACTTGCAACAGGCTTAGTATTCGAACTTCCAATCGTAATTTATTTTCTTACAAAAATAGGGTTAATAACACCTGCATTTATGAAGAAATACAGAAAGCATGCTATTGTGGTTATACTATTACTTGCGGCAGTAATTACACCTTCTCCTGATGTAACTTCGCAGATGTTAGTTGCAATACCTATTTATATTTTATATGAAGGAAGCATTTTTGTAAGTGCTTACGTAATGAAGAAAAAAGAAGAATAATATACTATTCTATTTAGCTGAAAATCTTTTTGGCAGTTGGTTTATATGATACATTTTTGCAATTAAAAATAGTCGTTACCCAATCTTTCGGAATTTTTTTTGCAATTTCTAATGCTTCATCATCATACAAAGGAGTTATACCTTTTAAGATATTATGATTCGATGATAAACCATTCTCATCTATGACAAATGAAACAAAAACTGTAACCTTAGTGTCTTTATCTGTTCTAGTTATTGGCGATTTAATACTTATTTTAATATACTTCCAAAGCAGTGTTTCACCTCCATTAAAATGCGGTTCTCTTATGATTTTTGAAAATCTAAGGTATTCTAATCATAAACTATCCTTAGCCCCATTCTTATCATTGCTACTTAAAATTGTCTCATTTTTATATCCAGTTCTTTTATATATTCCGTGCTTTATTGAAGTGTCCGATTTCAAAACATAGTAAATTTCTTTGTATTGTGGCCATTCATTTTCGCGGCTCATTAGTTGTATGCTTGAACTCTTAAACTAAATGAAAATTTATAAAAAGCAGAATGAATAAGGTAAATTTACTCCTCATTTTAATAAATTAAAGCTTAGTACCAAAGGCCAAGTCACCAGCATCGCCAAGACCAGGAACAATATATGATTGAGCGGTTAATTCATCATCAATTGCTCCACACCAAATGGTGGTATTTGATGGTAAGTTACGCTTTACATATTCTACACCTTGCGCACTTGCGATACAACAAACAATATGAACGTGTTTAGGTATACCCTTTGTTAACAGCGCTTTATAAGCTAGTACCAATGAAGTGCCGGTTGCTAACATAGGGTCATTAAGAACAATTACTTTGTCATTTAAATCTGGGCTAGACAAATACTCTATTTCAACCTCAAAACTTCCATCTTTATGATGTTTTCTATAGGCAGAAACAAAAGCATTTTCGGCCATGTCAAAATAATTCAACAAGCCAATATGCAATGGAAGGCCTGCTCTTAAAATAGTTACCAGTACAGGCTGCTGAGCCACTAATGGAATACTTGCAATGCCAAGTGGAGTTGTAATATCGTTGATTTCATAATCCAAAGTCTTACTTATTTCATACGCTAACACCTCACCCATTCTTTCCAAGTTACGTCTAAAACGCATTCTGTCTTTTTGAATATTAACGTTGCGCAACTCAGAAGTAAACTGATTGAAGATTGAATTGGTTTTGCTTAAGTTATGAATCATATTGTAGTTGATAATTTAATATTTAATTATTTCAATTTATTCTCTATTGCTGTATTGAAAAGCTCTTGGTATTGAGCAATTAAGCCATAATTTTCTGAATCAATGATCACTTCACTTCCTTTAACTATACCCAATTTAAAATAAGGTGTTTTAGAATCGGATAATAATTTTTCAAAGTCAAGAATATTTACAAGAGAAACGCTAACAATAACCCTACCTTGCGTTTCTCCAAATAAGAATGCATCTTTTCTAATAGTTATATCACTTATGACTTCAAAACCTAATTTGTTTTGAAAACTTGATTCTAACAAGGTTATAAACAAACCACCATCAGCACAGTCATGGCATGAACTCAATAAATTACTTTTAATAAGTTTTTTTATTTGCTGATGTAAATGATACTCTTCCTCCAAATTAAAATATGGTGGAGGAGTATTCTTTTGTTTGTGATATGAGTATAAATACTCAGATGAATTAATATCATTAACAGATTTGCCAATTAAATAAATAATATCTCCTTCTTTTTTAAACCCTATTGAAGTAATATTTTTCTTATCCTCTACAATACCCAGCATACCAATGGTTGGAGTAGGAAAAACTGGTTTTGTTTCTGTACCTTCTGTATATTGATTATAAAAACTCACGTTACCACCTGTTACTGGTGTTTCAAACTTTTTACAAGCTATACCCATTCCTTTAATGGCTCCAACAAATTGCCAATAAACTTCAGGATTATAAGGATTACCAAAATTTAGACAGTTGGTAATTGCACTTGGCATACCTCCACTGCATGTTATATTTCTTGCAGCCTCTGCAACAGCAATAGCAGTTCCAATTTCTGGGTCAGCATTTACGTACCTGCTATTACAATCTACCGTAAGTGCTAAGGTTTTATTAGTTCCTTTTATGTTAACAATGGCAGCATCAGTAAAATTATTGGTACTCATATTATCTGTACCAACCATGCTATCATATTGCTCATAAATCCATTTTTTACTTGCAATATTTTGATGAGAAACTAAAAATTTTGCTACCTCAATATAATTTGAAGGTTCAATAACATTTTCAATTTTAAATTTTTTACTTGCGGCATAATAGGCTGGTTCAGAATACTCACGGTTGTAAACTGGTGCGCCACCTCCAAGCACTAAATCGTTAGCCGGAACATCTGCAACTAATTCACCGTGAAAAAAGTATTTCAAACGATTACCAGCTGTTACTTCTCCTATTAACTCACAATTTAAATCCCATTTATCGAAAACCGCTTTTACCTTATTTTCCTTGCCTTTTTCAACTATAATGAGCATTCTTTCCTGACTTTCTGAAAGCAGAATTTCAAATGGCTGCATGCCGGCTTGTCTTGTAGGTACTTTATCTAAATAAATCACCATTCCATGCTCACCTTTGGCGCTCATTTCAGAAGTACTACAAGTTATGCCCGCTGCGCCCATATCTTGCATTCCAATTACTGCTCCTGTTTTAATAACTTCAAGTGATGCTTCTAATAATAATTTTTCTTGAAATGGATCCCCTACTTGAACAGCGGGTAAATCATCAGCCGAATTTTCTGTTATATCTGCAGATGCAAAGGTAGCTCCATGTATTCCATCCTTACCTGTTGAAGAACCAACAATGTAAACTAAATTACCAACACCATATGAAGTGGCAGAAACAGTTTCACCAGCTTTTACTAATCCAACGCTCATGGCATTAACAAGCGGATTTTGATTATAACAATCATCGAAAAAAACCTCACCTCCAACGGTAGCAATACCAAATGCATTTCCATAATCACCAATACCTTTTGTTACGCCTCTTATGAGCCATTTTGTACGTTCATTGTCAATGTTTCCAAAACGCAATGAGTTGAGCTGAGCCACTGGTCTTGCGCCCATTGTAAAAATATCTCTATTTATTCCTCCTACACCAGTTGCCGCACCTTGATAAGGTTCTACAGCTGAAGGATGATTATGAGATTCTATTTTAAAACAACATCCTAAGCCATCGCCAATGTCAACCAATCCTGCATTTTCTTCGCCTGCCTTCGCTAGTATATATTTTCCATCTTTAGGTAAAGTTTTAAGCCATTTAATGGAGTTTTTATAGGAGCAATGTTCGCTCCACATAACAGAAAAAATACTTAACTCAGTAAAATTTGGAGTACGTCCCAAAATAGAACAAATTTTTTGAAATTCCTCTTCTAATAAACCTAATTTCTTTGCTGTATCAAAGGTAACGGTTGCTATACTTGTTGTGTTTGACATTTTAAAATAATAGTTCTCAAACGTACATGAAATAATGAAATTATACAATTGGAATTAACCCAGAATATGCATTAGAAATTCTATTACAATGCAAAACCCCTTCAAAATAAGAAGTAAACAACTTTTTCTCATGCATCATATATTCAATATGATTTATTCGTAAAAGTTGATATTTTATTAGGCTTTGTCGTTTCACTACGAACCTCTAGCGCGTAATCTGGGATTAACAAGAAGTTTGCACTTATATTGATAAGCTAACAACTGTATTTTAGTAAGAATTTTATATTTTAAGTTGATTTATTTATTACAATAAATTAGTTTTACGGAATTATTAACCCAATAAAATTTTTGTAATGAGATTAAAATTACTTCTACCCTTTATTATTGCAGGTGCAATGCTAACTACTAGTTCCTTTTCAGAATCAGTAGTAATTAAAAAAAAGAAAACAGCAACCTCACCAATGCTGGAAAAACCATTTAATGTTAAAATGAATGTTCTTGCCCTTGGTTTCAGAAACGTTTCATTATTTGGTGAGTATGCATTCCATGAAAAAATGTCTGTTCAATTAGGATTGCGATTTATGATACCTTATGCACCTTCTTTGATTGCGGGAGATGCAACTAGCGGTATTGCTAATTTTTCGATGGGTGGTTTTGCTGTAACGCCTGAATTTAGATTTTATCCGGGTAAACATGAGAAAGCTCCAGCTCCAAACGGTTTTTATATTGGTTTATATGGCAGATATTCTAGGTTTAATATGAATTTTGATTACAATATTGCTAGTGCTTTACCAATTGGAACAAATATAATAGACCCAATAATAAAGAACAATGTATCGTTAGGACAAATTGGAGGAGGTTTTATTATGGGCCGCCAATGGGCAATCAAAGCATTTAGCATAGATTGGTTTATTTTAGCAGGAGGTGTAAGCATGTCAACACTTAGTTACTCAATGAAACATCCAACTTTACAAGACCCTCTTCTTGGCCCTATAGTATATGATTCATTCAGTAATGAAATATCAGATGGACAGGCTGGAAATTATATTAGTTCAAATTACAATCAAAGTTCTGGGACCATTACTTTATCTGCTTCTGGTATAATCCCTAATGTGCGGTCTATCCTTTTTGGTGGTCTTTGCTTTGGATATCATTTTTAGTAAAAAAATCAATAGATTAAATTAAAAAAGGCTGTCATTTTTGGCGGCCTTTTTTAATGTCATTAAAAAACAAATTCTGCATTTAAGCTTTATCTTAAAAATAAAATCATTTATTTGATTCTTTGTTACTAAATATGAAACAAAGTACTTATAAACTATTCTTAATTTGCATTGTCAGTTTAATATTTCTTCCAACCTTATTTTTACAAGGTATGTTTATGGATGGCTTGTTATATTCTAGTGTGTCCAAAAATCTTTCTCTCAACTTTTTTTCAAACAATCAACTTTATCTTTCAGAATCTTTTTTACCCGATTTTCATGAACAGCCTCCACTAGTTTTTTATATTCAAGGTATGTTCATCCGCTTGCTTGGCGATAATTTTTTTATAGACAGGCTGTATTCTTATGTCTGCTTTGGTGCTTCAATTATCACAATTAATGCCATTGCAAAAGAATTTACAGTTTTAAAAAACTATTCTTGGATTGCTGCTGTCTTTTTCATGTTTATTCCTGTTGTAGATTGGAGCTTTAAAAATAACATGCTTGAAAATAGCATGTGCGTTTTTACGTTGCTAAGCATTTATACTTCATTCAAATATTACAATGCTGATAAATTTAACCTCATCACTTATAGTTTTTTTAATTCACTACTGATAATACTTGCATTTTTATGTAAAGGATTTACAGGTCTTTTTATGCTGGCATTTCCATTCTTATTTACAATTATTTTTAAGAGAAAGAAATATGGTTGGATGGCCGAAACAACACTTCTAATTGTTACCTTATCTATTCTTTCGTTTGCGATTATTCTTATTTTTCCTTCACTATTCGAATATTTAAAAATCTATTTTAATACACAGGTAATAGCAAGTGTAAAGGGAAATAGAGAAGTAGATGGGCATTTTTTTATTGTAAAAAGAATTCCTCAAGAGCTATTAATACTTTTGATTTTAACTGTGCTGCTACACATTAAATATAAAAAGCAAATGCTATCAGTAATTTTCCAAAAAGTAAAAAATAACGGTCAGCTCAAGTTCTTTTTTTTCTTGGCAATTGCTGGTTCATTACCAATTATGATTAGCCCAAAGCAATCTGGTTATTATGTTCTTTGCTCCTACCCATTGTTTGCAATCTTTTTCGCATTACTAAACTTTGAAGAAGTAAAAAGTTTTTTGAAAATAAATTGGATTATTACAAAAGAGAAGCTATTCCGAAGGATACTATTATTACTAACCTTTGCTTCAATTGCATTAATGATTTTCAACTATAAAAAGTTTTATCGCGATAAGGAAAAGATTAACATGATTGATAATATCAGTTCACTAATTAGAGAAAACAAGGAGTTAAATATTTCATGGGAATTAGTAAATGACTATTCACTGTATGGATACTTTGCCAGAAGACACAATTTAAGTCTTTATACTCCTAATTATGTTGATTCTAATGCTGAATTCTTACTTTCAAAATCATTAGAAAAGGATAAGAAAATTATCCAAACTTTTATTGTGAACCAAGAAAAATATTACTTGTTAAGGTAATTAGCCGTGATAACATTAAACCCAGAATACGCATTAGAAATTCTATTACAACGCAAAACCCCTTCAAAATATGAAGTAAACAACTTTTACTCATGCATCATATAATCAATATGATTTATTCGTAAAAGTTCATATTTTATTGGGCTTTGGCGCTTCACTACGAACCTC